>NZ_CADEAU010000680.1 GCF_902825405.1 Micromonospora maritima
GCCCCCGGGTGGCGCTGCACCCGGGCGCCACCGACACGCGCCGCCGCTGGCCGCCGGAGAGCTTCGCCGAGGTCGCCCGCGCGTTGCACGGGGACGGGTACGAGGTGCTGGCGACCGGCACACCGGCCGAGCGGGAGACGGTGGACGCGGTGGTCGCGACCGCCGGCGTGCCGGTACGCCCACAGGTCGGCACGCTCAGCCTCGGCGCGCTGGCGGCGACCTACGCGGACTGCGCGCTCGTGGTCTCCAACGACACCGGCCCGCTGCACCTGGCCGCCGCGGTCGGCGCGCCCACCGTCGGGATCTTCTGGGTCGGCAACCTGATCAACGGGGCGTCGCCGCTGCGCGGCCGGCACCGCCCGATCGCCGCCTGGACGACGCTCTGCCCGGTCTGCGGCGTCGACTGCACGCCGGGGATCTACCCGCACCGCCCGGGCGACGGGGAGTGCCCGCACCGGGTGTCGTTCGTGGCCGACGTGCCGGCCGCCGAGGTGGTGGAGGCGGCCCGGGAGCTGCTCACACCTCCGCCGTCGACTCGCTGAGCACGACCTCCCACGCCTCCACGTCCCGCTCGGTGACGGTGGTCGGCGACTCCAGGTGGTAGGCCCCGCTGGGCAGCACACCGGCGCCGCCGTGGCGCTCCAGCACGGCGAGCTGCGCGGCCACGTCCTCGCCCTGGTGCCGCTCGGGCAGCCGCTCCCAGAAGTCGAAGCCGCCGGACTCGACGAGCTTGGCCCGGTCGTAGAGCACGCAGCCGCCGATCCAGGAGACCTTGTACGCCCGCCACGCACCCGCCGGCAGGGCCAGCTTCTCGGTGACGTGCAGCAGGTTCGCCGCCGGGTGGATCGACGCCCGGTGCCACTGCGGGGTGCCGGGGCGGATCCGCTCCGGCTCCGGCCGGCCCGGCCACTCCTCGTAGTGCCGGTGGGTGTCGGGGCGGACGTCGTCGGCGTAGGAGAGCCCGTGCACGGCGTTGCCGACGAACCCACAGCCCAGCTCGTCCAGCGCGGTGACCAGGCGGGACAGGGTGTCCGGCTCCACCCACACGTCGTCGTCGAGGCAGAGCACCGCGTCGGCCGCCGACCGGGACAGCAGGTAGGAGCGGTGCTCGGCCAGCCCGCGCCGGGGCAGCCGCCGGGTCAGCAGCACCGGGTGCCCCCGGTGGCGCAGCGCCCGGACCATGGTGGCCGCCGCCGGGTGCGCGTACGCGGGGTCGCCGTCGGACTGGTCGCTGACCACCACCCCGAACCCGGGTACGCCCTCCTGGGCGGCCAGCCCGGAGAGCGTGACCGCCAACTCGGCCGGCCGGTTGCGGGTGGGGATCAGCACGTCCAGCCGCCGGGTCCGGCGGAACTGCTCGGGCGTGCCCGGGTCCAGCGGTCGGGTCACGCCGGCCTGCCCTCGCCCACGGCGGGGGTGTGCCGGTCGGGCACGGCCTCACGGCCCTCGCTCCGCTCGGTGCTGTGCGACTGGGCGCGGATCCGGTCGATGATCGCCGAGGTGGAGCGGTCCGGCACGTACCCGAGGGTGCGCACCTGGCCGCCCAGCCGGCGGACCAGCGGCGCCTCCGGCACCATCTCCGGCGGGTAGTCGCCACCCTTGACGTAGACGTCCGGCCGGACCGCCTCGATCAACCGGGCCGGCGAGTCCTCCTCGAACACCACCACGTGGTCGACGCAGGCCAGCGCCGCCAGCAGGGCGATCCGGTCCTCGACCGGGTTGACCGGCCGGTCCGGGCCCTTGAGCCGTCGGACGCTGCCGTCGGAGTTGACCGCCACGATCAGCAGGTCGCCGAGCGCGCGGGCCTGGGTCAGGTAGCGGACGTGCCCGGGGTGCAGCACGTCGAAGCAACCGTTGGTGAACACCACCGAGCGGCCGGCCCGGCGGTGCTCGGCGACGAGCGCGGTCAGCTCCTCGGCGCCGACCAGGGCCGGGTGCCCGGTCTCCTCGCCGCCGGTGCCGAGCGCGGCGAGCAGGTCCTCCCGGCGGCACACGCAGGTGCCGGTGTCGGCGACCGTGATGGTGGCGGCGAGCTGGGCGAGCTGGGCGGCGGTCGGCAGGCCCGCGTCGGCGGCGAGCGCGAGCGTCATCGCCGCCAGGTACGCGTCCCCGGCGCCGACCGCATGGCTGGCCGGGACCGGGGTGCTGTGGCTGCGCCGGGGCGAGCCCTCGGCGCCGCCGACCACCGCGCCCTCGGTGTCCAGGGTCACCGCCACCACGTCCGCGCCGGTGTGGGCGCGCAGTTCGGGCAGGCGCGACTCGGCCAGGACCGCCCGGTCCACCCCCTCGCCGGCCGCCGCGTTCACGGTCACGCCGGTGCCGGTGACGCTGAGGCCGTCCCCGGTCAACGCCACCCGCTCCTCGCCCGGGACCGGCTCACCCGTCGGTCCGGCCGGGCCGACGACGG
>NZ_CADEAU010000681.1 GCF_902825405.1 Micromonospora maritima
TTTTTTTTTTTTAATGATACGGCGACCACCGAGATCTACACCGCTCTGAACACTCTTTCCCTACACGACGCTCTTCCGATCTGTAGCCGCGCGCGGCGGTGGCCGGCGCCGGGACGAGCAGGGCCACCGCGACGGTGTCGCCGCCCCCGCCGGCCGGGCCGAGCGCGCAGTCGTCATCGTCGTCGTCGTAGCCGTTGTTGCAACCGGTGAGCGCGAGGGCCAGCGCGGTCAGCGCGCCGAGCTGCACGGTGGCCGAGCGAAGCCGGCGCCGGGGGTGTCGTCGATCCACGTGAACGTTGTAGCCGATGCCCGCCAGCGCCGGTGCCCCGCGTCCCCACTCCGCACGCTGAGTGAGGTTGACCGCCGCGCCCGGCGCGGGCCCCGGGCCGGGCGTTACGCTCGGCTCATGCTCCGTTCCGTCATCCTCGCCGCCTCCCGGTCAACCCAGGTGGAGCGGCTCGTCGCGACGGCCCCGTTCACCCGGGACGTCGTCCGCCGGTTCGTCGCCGGCGCCGCCACCGACGACGCCCTGCGCGCGACCCGCGCACTCGTCGCGGACGGCCAAGCGGTCACCCTCGACTACCTGGGCGAGGACACCACCACCCCGGAGCAGGCGAACGCCACCCGGGACGAGTACCTCACGTTGCTGCGCCTGCTCGGCGCCGCCGGCCTCACCCCGGCCGCCGAGGTCAGCGTGAAGCTGTCCGCGCTCGGCCAGGCGTTCGACGAGCAGTTCGCGTACGACAACGCCCGGCAGATCTGCGCGGCCGCCGACGCGGTCGGCACCACGGTCACCCTGGACATGGAGGACCACACCACCACCGACTCGACCCTGGACATCCTGGCCAAGCTGCGCAAGGACCACCCGTCGACGGGCGCGGTGCTCCAGGCGTACCTGCGGCGGACCGAGTCGGACTGCCGCGAGCTGTCCGCGGCCGGGTCGCGGGTGCGGCTGTGCAAGGGCGCGTACAAGGAGCCCGAGTCGGTGGCGTACCAGTCCGCCCGCGAGGTGGACAAGTCCTACGTACGCTGCATGAACGTGCTGATGGCCGGCGACGGTTACCCGATGCTGGCCACCCACGACCCGCGCCTGATCGCGATCGGTGAGGACCGGGCCCGCTGGTTCGACCGCGACCCGGGGCGCTTCGAGTTCCAGATGCTCTACGGCATCCGCCCGGAGGAGCAGAAGCGCCTGGTCGGCGAGGGTTACACGGTCCGCACCTACGTCCCCTACGGCGACCAGTGGTACGGCTACCTGATGCGCCGGCTCGCCGAGCGCCCGGCCAACCTGATGTTCTTCGGCCGCGCGGTGGTCTCGAAGAAGTGAGGCTTGACCGGCAAGGCTAATGGGATTAGCTTTTTGGCTATGACTGTTAGCCAGGTGTCGCGGGACGGCGGAACCATCGCGTACGAGGTGCACGGCGCGGGCCCCCTCGTGGTGCTCGCGCACGGCATGGGGGAGAACCGGGCGGCCTTCCGGCATCTGGCGCCGCTGCTGGTGTCGGCCGGCTACCGGGTCGCCTCCGTCGACGTGCGCGGGCACGGCGACTCCAGCCCGCACTGGCCCACGTACGCCCCGGCCGAGGTCGGCGGCGACCTGCTCGCCGTGGTCCGGGCGCTCCGCGGCGGGCCCGCCACCCTGGTCGGCAGCTCGTCCAGCGGGGCGGGCGTCGTCTTCGCCGCCGCCGACGCGCCCGACCTGGTCGGCGGCATCGTGCAGATCAGCCCGTTCGTCAGCGTCCCGAAGCCCAACCCGGCGATGCGGGCCGCCCAGGCGGCCGTACTCCGCAGCCCTCGGCTGTTCGGGCTGTTCCACCGCACGCTCTTCCCCTGCGGCCGGCCGGCCGACGACGCCGCGTACCGCAAGGAACTGGTCGCGAAGCTGCGTGGCCGGATGGACGCGGTGCGCGGCGTGGTCGCGCCGGTCGACCCGCACTGGACCGCCCGGGCGCCCGAGGTGCGGCAACCGGTGCTGGTGCTGATGGGTACGAAGGACCCGGACTTCCCCGACCCCGGCGCCGAGGCCCGCGCCGCCCGCCGGCAGTTCGCCGTCGCCGAGGCGCGGATGATCGCCGACTCCGGCCACTACCCGCACGCCGACCAGCCCGACGCCACCGCCGCCGACCTGGTCGAGTTCCTGACGGCGACCGCCCGTGCCTAGGGCCGGCCTGACCCCGGCGACGGTGGTCCGGGAAGCCGCCGTGCTCGCCGACGAGGTCGGGTACGACCGGCTGACCCTGGCCGCGCTCGCCGGCCGGCTCGGCGTCGCGCTGCCCAGTCTCTACAAGCACGTGCGGGGCGTGGACGCCCTGCACCAGAAGCTCGCCGTGCTCGCCGCCGCCGAGCTGGCCGACGTGCTGACCACCGCCGCCGCGGGCCGGGCCGGCGCCGACGCGTTGCGCGCC
>NZ_CADEAU010000682.1 GCF_902825405.1 Micromonospora maritima
AGGGCGAGCACCTGCTGCGCCCACATCCGGTCGGCGATCCCGACGGCGCGGACCGGGCCGGGCAGCGCGGCGCGGACCAGCGGCCACGGGTCGTCGCCGTCGGCGTGGTCGACGATGCGGAAGCCGGTGCCGGGGGCAGCCTCGGCGTCGGGGCGTTCCAGCACCGGCACGACGAGCGTCGGTTCCCCGTCGACGGGCAGCACCAGGCAGGTCAGGCGCTCGCTCTCGCGTGCGTCGTAGCCGGTCAGCCAGCGCAGGTCGGAGCCGGGAGTCAGCAGCAGCGCGTCCAGGCCCGCCGCCGCGGTGGCGCGCCGCGCCGCGGACAGTCGTCCGGCCGGGTACAGCTCCTCGGTTCCCACACCCGAAGCTTAACGGTCGTTCGGGCGACGGCGGGAGTCCGGCCGGCGCTCAGTCGCCGACCGCCCGCCCGGCCTCGATCTTGGTCAACCCGGACGCCTGAAGCAACTCGTTGACCACGATGAACACCTGCGACGCCACGATCGTGCCGGAGAAACCCAGTTCCTCGGCGCGGGCCCGGCGGGCCGACGCGGCGGCGTCCAGCGCGCGGGCGCGGGCGATCTCCGGCGTACGGCCGGCCAGGAAGTCGCGGTGCAGCAGCCGCAGCGACTGCCCGAACGTCTCGATCGCGGTCGGCAGGTCCGGTGGCACCGGCTCCCGGGCGTCCAGCAGCGCGACCACCCGGCGCACCATGTTGCGGCTGTTGGTGAACGCCAGCTCCAGGTGCGCGGAGGCGTGCTCGTAGCGGCGAAGCTGCGTGCGCCGCCGCCACCGCCACGGCGACAGCGACGCCACCTCCCGCGCCGCGGCGACGATCTCCGTGGTCTGCTTCCGCTCCGCCTCGGCCGCGTGCAGGCGCTGCAACGCCGCGTCCGCCCGCCCCGGATCGCCGGCGGCGAGCGCCTGCGCGGCAGCGGTGAGCTGGTTGGCGAACAGGTCGAGGGTGGGACCGGCGGCGCGGTGCACCACCCGCACCGGGTTCAGCGGCAACAGCAGCAGCGCCACCACCACCGCGATGCCGCCTCCGATCAGCGCGTTCGCGGTACGCGGCACGGCCAGGTCCGGCGCGGTGGGCTCGACGCTGCCCAGCAGGACGGCGGTGCTGCCGGCCTGCACCATCACCGCGCCGCTGCCCCGGAAGATCACCGCCACCGAGATGGCCACCGCGACCACCAGCCCGGTCTGCACCGGCCCCGAGCCGATCACCGCGATGATCAGGTCGCCGACCAGCACGCCGAGGACCACGCCGGCGAGCAGCTCGGCGGTGCGGCGCACCCGGTTCCCGATCGCCGCCGCGATGGTGCCGACCGCGGCGGCGGGCGCGAACAGCGGCTGCGGATTGTGCAGCAGCGTGTTGGCCACGTACCAGGACAGCCCGGCCGCCACCCCGGCCTGGAGGGCCACGATGAAGTACTGGCGCAACCGCTCGTACGCCTCCCGGGCGTGGCGACGCGCGGCCGGCGCGACGCCTGTCACCGCGACGCCCGACCGTCCGGGCGCCCCGGGCGGGCGGGCACGGGCGCGGTCATCCCGCCCTCTACCCGGCAGCGACCCCGGTAGTCCCGTCCCGTCGCGCCCGGCGTCGTCCTGTCGTACCGGTGGGCCATGATCCTTGTCGTCACAGCGGCACGGGTCACGGGCCGGCGACGGCGGTCCGGCGTGCCCGGAGCCGGTCGCCGGCGGGGAGGTCGGAACGATGACGGAGGCGACGGACGCCTCGTGGCGGCATCGCAGCGTGCTGCGGGTGGCGCCACCGGCGCGGGCGCGCAAGCTGGCCAAGGTGCCCTTCGTGGAGCTGGCCGACGGGCGACTGCAGGGGGTGGTGTCCAGCGGTTCCGACGTGGAGCGGGTCTACGTCTCCTCGATCGCCGCCGGCAGCCACGCGGTCAACTGCAGCACCAACAACAACCGGCCCTGCGGCGGCCTGCGCGGCAGCCTGCTCTGCAAGCACCTGCACGCGCTGGCCGACGAGGCCGTGCTCCAGTACGGCACCGAACAGGTGGCCCGCTACCTGCGCATCGACGCCGGCGACGGGGCCGACAGCGGCAGCGACCTGCTGGCCCGCACCGACGCCCGGCACGAGCCCGGCCCGGCGGCGGTGGTGTTCAGCCGCTTCCTGCGCCACCTGGCCTACCTGGAGGTCCCGGCGAGCACCACGGCGGTGCCCGAGCTGCACTGGTTCCCGGCCACGGCGGGGGTGCGCTGATGCTCGCCGCCCACCTCGCCCGGCTCACCGACGGGGAGCTCCCGGGCCTGGCCGAGACGCTCGCCGTGGTCGACGGCGTCGACGACGCGCTCACCCGCGGCCTGGCCCGGATGAGCGAGCCGGACGCCGCCGCCTGGGCCGCGCTGGCCGGCGCGGTCGCCGGCACCCCGCTGGCCGACC
>NZ_CADEAU010000683.1 GCF_902825405.1 Micromonospora maritima
CTACAGCGGTGCGATGGCCCCGCAGCGTGGCGTCGACACCGTGGTCGAGGCGCTGCCCCGGCTGCCCGGTGTGCACCTGGCGCTCGTCGTCGGCGACCCCGCCGCCGGGTACGTCCGCCGGGTCGTGGCCCGCGCCGCCCGGCACGGGGTCGCCGACCGGTTGCACGTGCTGCCGTACGTGCCGCACCGGCAGCTCGTCGCGTTCCTCGCCGCCGCCGATGTCGGGCTCATCCCGCTGCACCACTGGCCGAACCACGAGATCGCGCTGATCACCAAGTTCTTCGAGTACGCGCACGCGCGGCTGCCGATCGTGGTCAGCGACGTGCGCACCATGGCCGACACGGTCCGGGCCACCGGCCAGGGCGAGGTGTTCCGGGCCCGGGACGCCGCCGACCTGGCCCGAGCGGTCCGGGCGGTGCTCGCCGATCCGCGGCGCTACCGTGCCGCCTACGACGGGCCGGACTCACCGCTGCGCGGATGGACCTGGGAGGCGCAGGCCGAGCGCCTCGACGCGCTCTACCGCCGCCTGCTCACCCCCACCCCCGCCCCCACCCCCTGACGTCCCGTCCCGCCCCGGCGTCGCCGCGCCGAACCCTCAAGATCGACGCAACCTCGCCGAGATTGCGGCATCCAGCCGCCCGCGACCACGCCACCTCCCCGACCTGGCGCGCCCCGGCCGTTGGCACGGCAACTCCCCACGGTAGGGAGCCGGGGCAGGGGCAGGGGCAGGGAAAAAGGGTGGGCGGGAGCGGGTGGGCGGGATAGCGTGGACGCATGCAGAGCAGGCGCACCATCACCGCCGCCGCCGCGCGAGCTTCCCGCTCGCCGGTTGCCGCCGCCTGACCTGCCCATTCATCGCCGGCGACCGGAAACGGTCCGCCGGCGTCGTCGTGTCACGCCACCGTTGCGCGGACCGTCCGGACGCCCGTACCCGGAAGGCACCCGCCATGACACCCGACGAGATCACCCGGATCTTCCACGACCACTACCACCGGCACGGCCACCGGGACGCGCCGGAGAGTTCCCTGGTACCGCCGCCCGGCGACCCGGTGCTGTTCACCACGTCCGGCATGCACCCGCTCACGCCGTACCTGCTGGGGCGCCCGCACCCGGGCGGACGCCGCCTGGTCGACGTGCAGCGGTGCCTGCGCACCACGGACCTGGACGAGGTCGGTGACCGTACCCACCTGACCGTGTTCCAGATGCTCGGCTCGTGGTCGCTCGGCGACTACGACATCGCGACCAGCCTGCGCTGGGGACACGAACTGCTCACCGACGGGTACGGCATCCCGCCGGGCCGGCTGCACGCGACAGTCCACGCGGGCAGCACCGCGGACGGGGTCGGTCCGGACGAGACCGCGCGGGACACCTGGACCGGGCTCGGCGTGCCGGTGGAGGCGCTCGGCGAGGACAACTGGTGGTCCAACGGACCGACCGGCCCGTGTGGACCGGACTCGGAGATCTTCGTGTGGACCGGCGACGGCCCGCCCACCGGCACACCGAGCACCGACGAGCGCTGGGTGGAGGTGTGGAACCACGTGCAGATGCGCTACCACCGTCACCCCGACGGCCGGCTCACCCCGCTGCCGCTGGTCAGCATCGACACCGGGATGGGGCTGGAGCGACTGGAGATGGTGCTGCGCGGCGACCCGTCCGTCTTCACCGGCGACGCGCTGCGACCGTGGGTGGACGCGGTCGGCGACCGCTGGGACCTGCGCGGCGCGGACCTGCGGGTGGTCGCGGACCACCTGCGCTCCGCGGTGGTCGTGCTCGGCGACGGGGTCCGGCCGGGCAACACCGGCCGGGGGTACGTGCTGCGCCGGCTGCTGCGCCGCGCGCTGACCGTGCTGTGGCGCGACGACCCGCGCCGGAGCCTGGACGAACTGCCCCCGACCCTGCACCAGGACACCGCGCGCCGGTTCCGCCAGCGCGTCGACCCCGGCCCGCTGCGGCAGGAGCTGGCGGACGAGGAGCGCCGCTTCCGGGGACTGTTGCGACGGGGCAGGCCGCTCGTCGACCGGGTGCGCGCGCGGGGCCCGCTGACCGAACGCGACTACCACTGGCTGCACGACACCCACGGGCTGCCCCGCGACCTGGTCGACGGCCTGCTCGGTGGGGCGCCCGGCTGACGTGTGGCCGCCCGCGCGGGCGGGTGCCAGACTCGGGGGAAGACGTCGCCGCGAGGGAAGAGGACCCATGACCGGGTACGAGGTGCGGCCGGACGAGGACGTGGTGCCGCTGCTCGGCGCCGAGGTGCGCGTCGTCGACGCGGTGGGGCTGCTCGCCGCCGCCCAGGACGGGCCGGTGGACCTGCTGGCCGGCGGCGACTTCCCCGCCCCGGTCCGGGAGGTCCGCTGCACCGTGCGCGCGGAGACCCTCGCCGGGCGGCCGG
>NZ_CADEAU010000684.1 GCF_902825405.1 Micromonospora maritima
ACCGTCGCCGTCGTCACCGCCGTCACCCTCGCCGGCGCCACCGGCGCCGGGCTCGTCTCGGCCGGTCTCGGCAGCACCTCGGCCTCACCACCCCAACCCGGCGCCTCCGCCGCGCCGCCCTCCGAGGGCCCGGGTACGGCCGGCCCGGCACTCCCCCGGTCGACACCGGTGCGGGTCGTCGTCCCCCGCATCGGGGTGGACGCCGAGATCGTCCCGGTCGCCACCGACGACGACGGCGCGCTGGAGGTGCCGCCGCTGGAGCGCCCGGAGGTCGCCGGCTGGTACCACCCCGGCCCGTCCCCGGGCGAGGCCGGCAACGCCGTGCTGGTCGGGCACGTCGACTCGCAGCACGGCCCGGCGGTCTTCTTCGACCTCGGCCGGCTGCGCCCCGGCGACACCGTCCGGGTGGTCCGCGCCGACGGCCGCACCGCGACGTTCACCGTGGACGGCGTCGGCGCGTACCCGAAGAAGCGTTTCCCCACCGAGCGGGTGTACGGCGGCGGCGCGGCGCCCCGGCTGCGCCTGATCACCTGCGGCGGGCGCTTCGATCCGCGCACCGGAAACTATCCCGACAACATCGTCGTCTTCGCCACCGCCGCCCGCTGACGTGGGCCGGACACCGCCGTCGCGCCGCGGGCCGTACGGTAGGCCGTCGGTTTCCCGGGCGGCGGAGGTGCGGAGTGGACCGGATCCGGTGGCGGCGGCGACTGCCCCGTGTGGTCGGACGGCTGCTCGGGCGCGTCGACCCGACGGACGCGCGCCGGCCCCGCCGGGTGAACCCGGACGCGGTGGTCGACTGCGCGGTCTACGTCGGCGGACGACGGGAGCCGGGCCGGCCGCACTACGCCGACGCGTACGCCCGGGCCCGCCACGGCCGGCGTACCTTCGTCTGGCTCGGCCTGCACGAGCCGGGCGCCGCGGTGATGGCCGCGGTCGGGCGGACGTTCGGGCTGGACGAGCCGGCGGTGGAGCAGGCGCTCGCCGACGGGCACCGGCCGACCCTGCGGCGCTACGGTGACGTGACGCTGCTGGTGCTGCGCAGTGCCGGCTACGTCGAGCACACCGAGCTGACCGCCACCTCGGAGGTGGTGGACACCGGGGACGTGCTGGTGTTCGTCGGTGACCGGTTCGCGGTGACCGTGCGGCACGGCGCCACCGGCGCGCTCGCGCCGGTACGCGAGGAGGTGCAGCGCCGGCCGGAGGTGCTGGCCGAGGGGCCGTGGGCGGTGGCGTACGCGGTCTGCGCCCGGATGGTCGACCTCTACCTGGAGGTCGCCGAGCACCTGGAACGGGACCTGGAGCGGGTGGAGGAGAGCGTGTTCGCCCGCGAGCGCGGCACCGACATCCAGCACCTCTACCAGCTCAAACGCGAGGTGGTGGAGTTCAAGCGGGCGGTGCTGCCGCTGCCGGCGGCGCTGCGCGCGCTGCTGGACTCCCCCGACGCCGGCCCGCCGCCCGCGCTGCGCCACCGGTTCGCCGCCGTCTCCGACGGGCTGGGCCGGGTGGTCGAGCGGATCAACGCCTACGACGAGCTGCTCACGTCGCTGGTCCAGTCCCGGCTGGCGCAACTGGCGGTGGAGCAGAACGACGACATGCGCAAGATCGCCTCGTGGGCGGCGATCGCCGCCTCGCAGACCGCGGTGGCCGGCGTCTACGGGATGAACTTCGCGCACATGCCCGAGCTGCACTGGCGGTACGGCTATGCCGGCGCGCTGCTGCTCATGGCGACGTCGGCGGTGACGCTGCACCGGTTGTTCCGCCGCTCCGGCTGGCTCTGACCGGCCCGGACAGGTCGGCCAGCTCCGCGTCGAGCAGCTCGGCCAGCAGCGCCACCCGGCCCGGGTCCGACCGCGCGGTGATGCCCCGGCTGGGCATCTCCACCGTCATCAGCAGGTAGAGGTGCAGCCGGTAGAGCCCGAGCCGCCGCCGCGCGCCCTCGTCCAGCGCGAACGGCGCCGCCTCGCGGTAGGCCCGCACCAGCGGGTCGTCCGGCTCGTCCTCGGCCCGGCGGAACAGCAACGGCGACACCAGGTCCAGCAGCGGGTCACCGCACAGGTGGCGCTCGCCGTCGACCAGACCGCTGAGCCGGGGCGTGCCGTCCGGACCGTCCACCGCCAGCACGTTGCCGGCCCAGCCGTCGAAGTGCAGCAGCGCCGGGCGGCGCACCACGTCGAGGACGGCCGCGTGCCGGGCGACCAGCTCGCGGATCCGGGACGCGGGCACGGGCAGCGGCACCGCCCAGTCGGCCGCGTCGGCGAGCAGGTCGTCCACCATCGCGGTGTAGGCACCCCGCCAGGTGCCGGCGGTGGCGCGGCCGCCGTCGTAGCCGTACCGGTCGCCGGTGACGGCGTGCAGCGCGGCCAGCGCCCGGCCGAACTCGGCGCGCAG
>NZ_CADEAU010000685.1 GCF_902825405.1 Micromonospora maritima
GATCCGGCGGCGGTGGACGCCGGCGCGGTGGTCGGCGCGGCGCTGCTGGGCGCGGCGCTCGCCGACGGCGGCTCGGCCGGCGTACCCGTGGTCAGGGTGAACCGGATCTCCCCCTTCACCGGGTGCCCGTCGTCGGAGGCGAGCTGGTAGGTCACGATGTAGAGCCCGGCGGCGCCCGGCGTGAACGGCACGCTCACCCGCTTGCCGGAGAACGTCGGCGCACCGCCCGCGGCCACGTTGTCCGGCCCGGTGACGGTGACCTTCGTCGTGGCTTCCTTCGGCGTGGCCAGGAACCGCAGCTCGACCCGCTTCGGCGCGGCGGCCAGCCGGGCCCCGTTCTGCGGATCGCTGCCGGTCAGGGAGTTGTGCGCGGCGGCCGGCGCGGCCGGCAGCGCCAGCGACGCCCCCGCCGCCACCCCGAGGACCACCAACCAGGTACGCGTCACACGGGCAACCCTGCCCCCCATGAACCCCTCCATCCGGGTAAGATCCGGCCGCTGATCATCGGCCGTCCATTGGTCGGTCTCAGCTCGCAGATAGTTCCAAATACTCTTCCACCAGCTGCAACCAGGCGACGTTCCGCGGAGTCTTTGAGGTGGACAGGTCCAGTGTGACCCGCAGCGAAAGCCAGCCATCGAACGGGGCGAGGAGGCGGCGATGGTCCGGAAGGTGAGACGGTTGTTGACCGTCCTGACCGGGGCGGCGGTGGCACTGGTGTGCTCGCTGGCCCTGGCCGGCCCGGCGGCGGTCCAGGCCGCCCCCAAGCCGAAGCTCGCCCCGAGCGGGGTGGACATCACCGGCGACCGGCTCGACCAGCCGCTCCAGCTGAGGTCCGACACGCGCCCGGGCGACGTCAACCTGATCGTCGACCAGGTCAGGTGGCTGGGCGCGACCGGTCAACTGCGCGGTCCCGCCGCCAAGGACCTCGGTCCGAAGTACACGGTGGTGGTGCTCGTCGCCGGCACCGCGAAGAACACCTTCGACCTCTTCCCCCTGGCCAAGGGCGGTCCCCGGGTCTACCGGCCGGCCAAGCAGCCCGACTTGAGCCACCCGCGGGCCGGCTGGTTCTTCGGGCGCCTCACCATGTCCGAGACGCTGCGCTCGGTCGGGGTGCCGCTGGAGCCGCGGTTCGACACGCTCTCCGGCGGCATCGGCGGCGGCGAGCGGGTCCTCCCGGAGGACGCGCTCGACCCGGTGCAGGACCTCGACACCGCCCTCGGCGAGCTGCAGCGGCTGCTGCTGCTCAACATCGGCGTGGTGGTGGTCATCACGGCCGGGCTGGCCGGCATCGCGCTGCTGGTCCGACGCCGCACCCGCTGAGCCTCGACTCAGACCGTCAGCACGACCTTGCCCCGGACGTGCCCCGCCTCCACCAGGCGGTGCGCCTCGGCCACCTCGGCCAGCGGGAACGTCCGGGCCACGTGCACGGTCAGCCGGCCGGCGTCGACCAGCCCGGCCAGCACCGCCAGGTCGGCCGCGGACGGCTTGACGAAGAGGTAGGTGCCACCGAGCCGGGTCACGTGCTCGGGATCGGCTGTCGAGATCATCCGAGCCGGCCGGTCGACAAGCTCCGCGGAGACGTCGAGCGCGTCGCCGCCGAACAGGTCCAGCACCACGTCGACGCCGTCCGGCGCGACCGCGCGGACCCGGTCCCGCAGGCCCTCGCCGTAGGCGACCGGCTCCGCGCCCAGCGACCGGACGAAGTCGTGGTTGGCCTCGCTCGCCGTGCCGATCACCCGGTCCGCGCCGAGCGCGCGGGCCACCTGCACCGCGAGGTGCCCGACCCCGCCGGACGCGCCGTGCACCAGCACCGTGTCACCGGCGCCCGTGCGGGCCAGCTGCAACGCCTGGTACGCGGTGAGCCCCGCCAGCGGCAGCCCGCCCGCCTCCGGCCAGGACGCCCGCACCGGCTTGTCGGCCAGGCAGCGCTCCGGCGCCGGCACCAGTTCGGCGTACGTGCCGTGCTGCACGTCGTCGCGGCGGACGTAGCCGATCACCTCGTCGCCGACGGCGAACCCGCTCACCGCCGGGCCGACCGCCTCCACCACCCCGGCCGCGTCCCACCCCGGCACCAACGGGAAGTGGCTCGGAAAGGCGCCGTCCAGGTGCCCCTCGCGGACCTTCCAGTCGACCGGGTTCACCCCGGCCGCCCGCACCCGGACCAGGACCGTGTCCGGCCCGACGGGCGGGGTGGGCAGCTCGCGCAGGGTCAGCCGGTCGGCCGGGCCGTACGCGTCGATCGCGATCGCCTTCACCCGACCCACGCTAACCGCCGGACGGCGCCCGCGTGGTCAGCACCAGCGGCGCGGTGGGCGCTCCCGGCGTGTCGTGCGGTTGCCCGGGCGCACCGCGCCGTGCCGGTGGGCCCCGGCCCAACC
>NZ_CADEAU010000686.1 GCF_902825405.1 Micromonospora maritima
AGCACCTCCTCGGCCCGGGGGCGGCGCTCGGCGGCGTACGCGTCGAGGGCTTCCGGACCGGCGGCGAGCGCGTCGCCGAGCGCGACCGCGTCCCGCAGGCCGAGGTTCATCCCCTGCCCACCGGCGGGGCTGTGCACGTGCGCCGCGTCGCCGGCGAGCAGCACCGGCCCGGACCGGTAGGTGTCCGCGATCCGGTGGTGGATCCGGAACCGGGACGCCCACACCATCGCGGTGACCCGGTCCGGCCGGCGGGCCGGGCCCCGCTCGTCGAGCAGCGCCTGGAAGTGCCGCGCCTCGGGCTCGCGCGGCGCGTCGGCCACGGTGGCGACCAGCCGGACCGTGCCGTCGGGCAGCGGCGCCCAGACCAGCGGGCCCTGCCGGGACAGGAAGAGGGTGACCTGGTCGCGCGGGAGCGTGCTGTCCACCCGTACGTCGGCGAGCAGGAACGACTCACCGGGGTCGGCCGGGCCGCCGAAGCCGATGCCGGCCAGCTCGCGGACCCGGCTGTGCATGCCGTCCGCGCCGACCACCCAGCGGGCCCGGACCGTGCCGCCGTCGGCGAACCGCGCGGTGGCGCCGCCGTCGTCGAGGTCGAGGCCGGTCAGCTCGTACGGCCGCCGCACCCGCCCGCCGAGCGCGGTGAGCCGGTCGGCGAGCACCGCCTCGGTCTCGGCCTGGGAGACGAGCAGCGCGTACGGGTAGCGGGACGGCAACCGGTCGAAGGGGACGGTGGCCAGGACGCGGTCCCGGTCGCGGACGACGAACCGGGTCGAGTGCACGCCCCGGGCGGCCAGTGGGGCGGCCACCCCGATCCGGTCCAGCGCCTCCAGCGTGCCGGCGTGCACGACGGCGGCGCGCGAGGTGACGGGTGGCTGGGCCAACCGGTCGACCACCGTGGCGTGCACGCCGTGACCGGCCAGGGCCACCGCCACGGCGAGGCCTGTCGGTCCGGCTCCGACCACGAGGACGTCCGTTCGTTCGGGCAGCATCGCTCCACCTCCGCCAGGGTCAACAACTGTTTGCCAACGCTTGTTGACTTGACACTAGCGTCGATGTCAACGCCTGTTGGCCTACAGTCGTGGACATGACCGACACGGCTCCCCGCGCCCGCCGATCGGACGCCACCCGGGCGGCCATCCTGCGCGCCGCCCGGGCCCGCTTCGCCGCCGACGGCTACGACCGCGCCACCATCCGGGCCATCGCCGCCGACGCCCGGATCGACCCGTCGATGGTGATGCGCTACTACGGCAGCAAGGAGGGGCTCTTCGCGGCGGCGGCCGAGTTCGACCTGCACCTGCCCGACCTGACCCGGGTGCCGCCGGACCGGCTCGGTGAGACGCTGATCCGGCACTTCGTCCGCCGGTGGGAGGCCGACGGGACACTCGTCGCGCTGCTCCGGGCCGCCAGCACCAACCCTGGCGCGGCCGAACGCATGCGCGGCATCTTCGCCGACCAGCTCGCCGGCGCGGTGGCCCGGACCGGCGCCGACCCGGCCACCGCCGACCGCCGGGCCGGCCTGGTGGCCAGCCAGATCCTCGGCCTCGCCCTCACCCGGTACGTCGTCCGGCTGCCCCCCGTGGTCGGCCTCGACCCGGAGGAACTGGCCGCCTGGGTCGGCCCGACGATCCAGCGCTACCTGACCCAACCATTCCCACCGTCCCACGCGTCTGACGGGTGACGGAGGGAGCAGCCGGATGGGGCGAGCCGCGGACCACGGGCGGGCGGACTACCTCGCGTTCGTCGAGATCCACCAGCACCGGCTGCTGCGTGCCGCGTACCTGGTCTGCGGCAACCGGCACCAGGCCGAGGACCTGCTCCAGGACGCGCTGCTGAAGCTGGCGCTGCGCTGGCCCTCGGTGCGCGACGGAGACCCGGCCGCCTACGTGCGCGCCATCCTCTACCGGGACGCGGTCTCGTGGTGGCGGCGCCGGCGGCGGGAACGGCTCAGCGCCCACCCGCCGGAGCGGGCGGACGCGGACGCCGACGACGCGCTGCGGCTCTCCGTCCGCGCCGCGCTCGACCGGCTGCCGCCGCGCCAGCGGGCGGTGCTGGTGCTGCGCTACTTCGAGGACCTGACCGAGGCGGCCACCGCCGAGGCGCTCGGCGTCACGGTCGGCACCGTCAAGAGCCAGTGCCACGACGCGTTGCGCCGCCTCCGCCAGGTGGCGCCGGAACTGGGCGGCACCGACGACGGCCTGGTCACCGGGATGGAGGCGAACCCGTGAACGAACCCGACCTGACCCGGTTGCTCACCCGGGCCGCCGAGGACGTCCGGCCGACCCGACCCGCCGCCGCCGCCTGCCCCTCCCGGTCCTTGCGCGGGTTGACCGACCCCCTTGGCGGCCCCTCGGCCCCGGACCCCGCCAGCTCCCCGACG
>NZ_CADEAU010000687.1 GCF_902825405.1 Micromonospora maritima
GGCGACGACCGCGAGCGGCGCCAGCGCCACCACGCCGAGCAGCCGGGAGCGCCGGCCCCGCCCGGGTGCGTCGCGCAGGAAGAAGAACTGTGCCACCAGGAACAGCGCCGGCCCGCCGAACGCGAGCACGAGGAAGCCGGGCGTACCGGCGTCGTCCGGATGGGCGATCGTCAGCTCGTCACCGACCGCGATCCCGATCAGCGCGAGCACGGCGAGGGTCAGCGTCCAGGTGCCCCGCCAGCCGACCACCCCGGCGTTGCCGGCGGTCTCCGCCGCCTCGAACCCGATCCGCTCGGCCCGCCGGAAGTAGCACCACCACAGCGCGACGGAGCCGGTGAAGCCGACCACCAGGGCGAGCAGGCGCGCGAGCGTGAACGGCGCGTCGCTGAACGCGCGGCCGGTGGTCAGCACGGTCTCGCCGAGGGCGATGAGGAAGAACAGCCGGAAACGCTCGATCAGGTGCGGGCCGGCGATCTCGGTGTGCCCGAGGTCGATGCGCCGGCCCGGGCCCGGCAACCAGTGCAGGCTCCACGCGCCGGCGTGCAGGCCGAGCACGGCGACGCCCCAGAGCACCAGGCGCGCGTCGCCACCCACGGCGGCGCCGGCCGCCAGAAGCACACCCAGGAGCAGTTCCCAGACCGCGACGTGGACGAAGTGCCCGCCCAGCGACCGGCCGCGCAGCGCCACCATCAGGAAGGTGGTGCGTCCGAACTGCAGGAGCAGATAGCCGGTGACGAACAGCCAGGCGCGGCCGTCGAACGCCTCGGCGATCGCGCCGGACATGAGCAGGCTGGCGAACATCATGCCGACCAGCAGCAGCCGCACCGGCGGGCGCTCCGGCTCCAGCCAGTTGGTGCCCCAGGCCGTCATGTACCAGGCGTAGACGACCGCGAGGCCGAGGACGACCGTCTCGGCGCCGGTACGCAGGTCGACGTGGGCGAGCAGGTGGTGCGAGAGCTGCCCGATCGCGAAGACGTAGACGAGGTCGAAGAAGAGTTCGAGCGGGGTGACGACCCGCTCGGCGCCGGGCCGGCGGGACACCGCCGCCCTCATCGCCGCCGGTCCCGGTCGGCTCGAATGCCCCGGTCGCCCACCCGGGTAGCGCTGCCGACGCCGCCCTCCATGCCGATCACGCTATCCGCCCACACGGGTGGCGGAGCACGATCCGCACCAGGTCGGCAACCTGGCGGCGAGCCGGTCACGCCGGCGGGTGGTCCGCCTCGAACCGCTCCCGGGTCAGGAACGCCAACTGCGCCCGCTTGTCCGGCATGTCGATCTCGGACGCGAACGTGAAACCCTCGGTCCGCAGCCGGCGCAGCGCGGCCTCGTTGCGCACGTCCGGCTCGACCACGATGCGACGCGCGGCCGGATCCCGCAGCAGGAACCGGGCCAGGGCCGGTCCGACGGCCGTGGTGAGTCCGCGCGCGTATCGCCGGGGCGGGTTGAGCAACAGGTGCATCCCGACGTCCCCGGGCCGGACCGGGTACCGCTCACCGACCGGGTCCGCCTCCGGCCGGTAGGTCTGGAACAGGCCGACCGGTTCACCGTTCAGCGTGATCAGGTACGCGTGGTGGGTCGCCAGCCCGTCGAGGAACGTGTAGACCTCGCGGACGTCGTCGAGCGTGTGCGCGCCCATCCCCCAGAACGCGTTGCGGGGCAGCGTGACCCAGCCGTGCAGCAGCGCGGCGTGCCGGTCGGGGCGCACCGGCTCCAGCGCCAGCTCGCCGAGGTCGGGGATCTGTTCCTGGTAGGTCACTGTCGTCTCGTCCTTCGTCGGGGACCCGGCGGGCGCCGGAGCCAGCGGTCCGGTGGGCAGCGGGATCAGGTCGCCGGCCGCCCAGTGGCGTAGTTGGTCGGTGAAGTGCCTGTCGCCGGGGACGCCGGAGGCGCCGAACGGGACGGCCCAGCCGCCGGCGGCCCGGTCGGTCAGGTCCCACACGTAGCGGGCCGCCGGCCCGCGCCAGCAGGCGTCGGAGACGCCGGGGACGCTGGAGGTGGCCAGCACGCAGTCGGTGTCGCCGGCGAGCGCCACCGACCGCCGCATCGCCGCGACGGCGGCCGAGGTCTGCGCGGCGACGCCCAGGTGCACCGGGTGCAGCAGGTGCCGGCGGCCCCACGGTTCGGGCGGCGGGCCGGCGGCCACGTCGGCCAGCGCGGCGGCGGCCAGCGGCAGGACGTCGACGCCCAGGTCGGTGTGCCGGTCGACCAGGTGGTCCAGCGCCAGGCCGATCCGCACCGCCGGGTCGGTCCAGGGCGCGAACAGCTCGTCGTACCCGGACGGCGCGGCCAGTGGCCGCAACCGTGGGTGCGCGCGCAACCGGCGGGCGAGCGCGGCGCGCCAGATCGGAAGAGCACACGTCTGAACTCCAGTCA
>NZ_CADEAU010000688.1 GCF_902825405.1 Micromonospora maritima
GGGTGGCCCGCCGGGAGACGCCCGCCCCGGCGCCGGAGGCGGCCGAGGCCGCGGCCACCTCGCCCGCCGAGCCGGTCCGGGTCGGCCCCTGAGTACGTCCCCGCGTGCCGGCCGCCGCAGCGGCGGATACGGTACGCGGGGACATCGGTAAGGAAACCTTCCTGGAGGACGGGTGCGCGGCCTGCGGCGCTGGTGGGACGACACGGCCGGCGGCCTGCCCGCCACCTTCTGGTACCTCTGGTCCGGCCTGCTGATCAACCGGGCCGGCGCGTTCGCCCTGCTGTTCCTGTCGCTCTACCTGACCGCCGCGCGGGGCGCCTCGCCGTCCCTGGCCGGGCTGGTGGTCGGCGCGTACGGCATCGGAGGCGCCGCCGGCACGCTGCTCGGCGGGGTGCTCGCGGACCGGTGGGGCCGGCGGGCCACGCTGCTCGCCGCGCACCTCACGGCGGCCGGCCTGATGGCGGCGCTGGCGTTCAGCCGGCACCTCGCGGTGATCGCCGTGCTCGCCGCCCTGGTCGGGGTGGCGCACTCGATGCCCAGCCCGGCGTTCGTGGCGGCCATCGTGGACGTGGTGCCGGAGGCTCGGCGGTCCCGCGCCTTCAACCTCCAGTTCTGGGCGTTCAACCTGGGCATGGCGGTGGCGTCGCTGCTGGCCGGGGTGCTCGCCGAGGCGAGCTTCCTGGCGCTGTTCCTGGTCGACGCCGGGGCCACGCTGGCGGCGGCCGTGGTGATCGCACTGAAGGTGCCGGAGACGCTGACCCGCCGGCCGGCGGTCACCCCGCGGGCGGTGGTCGGACGGCGTCCCGGCCTGCACACCGCGCTGACCGACCGCACCTTCCTCACCTTCGTCGGGCTGACCTTCCTGCTGGCCGTGCTGACCATGCAGACGTCGACCATCATGCCGCTGGCGATGCGCGCGGACGGGCTGAGTCCGTCGGCGTACGGGCTGGTGGTGGCGCTGGGCGGGGCGCTGATCGTGGCCGGGCAGCTGTTCGTCCCCCGGCTGATCGAGCCGTACCGCAGGTCGACGGTGCTGGCGGTCTCCACCGGCCTGATGGCGCTCGGGTTCGGCACGCTCACCGTCGCCGACGGGCTGCCGCTCTACGTCGGCGCGGCGGTGGTCTGGACGGTCGGGCAGATGCTCGCCGCGCCACCGAACGCGCAGATCAACGCGGACCTGGCCCCGCCCGAGCTGCGCGCCCGCTACCAGTCGGTGTTCTACCTGACGTTCCCGGCGGCGTCATTCGTGGCGCCGGCGCTCGGCGGGCTGAGTCTGGAGCACCTCGGCGAGCGGCACTGGCTGGTGGTGGGCGGATTGGGCCTGGTCGCCGCGGTCGGGCACCTGCTCGCCGGCCCGCGCCGGGAGCGCCGGGTCGCGGCGTTGCGGGCGGAGTCGGCGCGCCCGGTCCGCGCCGCGCACTGACACCGGACCCCGGGAACGGCCGAGCGCCCACCCCGACCCCCGTCGAGATGGGCGCTCGTACCGTACGCCCGGCGGCGGCGGGCGACACTCACCCCCGTAAGCGTCGCCCGCTCGCGCCGCCGGTTCCACGGGCGGCACCGTCCCCCAACGGTGTGCTCCACCCGATCTTCGCGTCTCGCTTGCGCGGATCTGATCGATCCGCCGCTCCCCCGAACGAAAACAAGCGTGACGCGGTGCAATAAAGTTAGTTCGACCAGATTCCGGATTCAACCCAGATCGCTGTCTCGCCCGTCACAGCACGCGTGTCGGTGATCCGGCTGTCCCTTGCTCCGGTCTCTGCGATGGCCAACACGGGGTTCCCGTCGACCATTCCCGCAAACCTCAGCCGTCCTCGCGATTCGGGTTCTCGGTCCGGAAGAAGTTGCTCTGCCGACCGTCCCGCAGCTGCTCCTGGTAGATCAGGTTCAGTCGCCGCGAGTCGAACGTCCGGAACCAGTCGTCCCAGGTGACCTCGCGGATCCGGCTGCTCTCCCGGTAGCCGGGGATGTTGAACGTCAGCACCCCGGGCCGGTCGCCGCGCTCGGTCCCGGCGATGGTCGCCGGTTTCGCACCCCGGGCCCGCGCCCACCGCTGGATCACCTCGTGGTTACGGGTGACCAGGCTCCGGCCGGGACGCTCCGGACGGTCCGCGAGCGAGGTGATGAGCTGCGACGACCCGATCGATCGGCTGGACGCCGGACCGAGCCTCGGCGCGGCCTGGGCCGGTGCGGATGCGGCCTTCCGCGCCGGGGCCGCCTTCGCCCGCGACGGAGCAGCCTTCGCCCGCGACGGAGCTGCCTTGGCCCGCGCGGATACGGCCTTCCGCGCCGGGGCCGCCTTGGCCCGGGACGGAGCTGCCTTCGCCCGGGAGGGCGTGGCCGTCGCGCGGGCGGACGCGGCCTTCCGCG
>NZ_CADEAU010000689.1 GCF_902825405.1 Micromonospora maritima
CAGGCCGCCCGCCTGGCCGGACACGTCCGGTCGCGCGGCGAGGTGGACCCGGCCGCCGTGGCGTGGTCCCTCGTGGCCACCCGCGCCGTGTTCGACCACCGGGCCGCGGTGGTCGGCTCGTCGGTCGAGGAACTGCTGTCCGGGCTGGACGCGCTGGCCGACGGGTCACCCTCACCGCACCTGGTCACCGGCACCGCGTCCGCCGCCACCGGTCCGGTGTTCGTGTTCCCGGGTCAGGGCGCCCAGTCGGCGCGGATGGCGGCCGGTCTGGTCGGGCGGACGCCGGTGTTCGACGCCGCGTTGGGAGAGTGCCAGTCGGTGTTGGCCCCCTATCTGGACGTGGATCTGGTGTCGGTGTTGACCGGCGAGGACGAGTCGTGGTTGGAGCGGGTCGAGGTGGTGCAGCCGGTGCTGTGGGCCGTCGGCGTCGCCCTCGCGGCGGTGTGGCGGCACGTCGGGGTCGCTCCGCAGGCGGTGGTCGGGCACTCGCAGGGTGAGATCGGCGCGGCGTGCGTGGCGGGGATCCTGTCGCTGGAGGACGCGGCGAAGACGGTGGCGTTGCGGTCGCGGGCGCTCGTCGCGCTGCGGGGGACCGGGACGATGGCGTCGGTCGACCTGCCCGCCGACGAGGTGACGGCGCGGCTTGCTGCCGCCGCCGCAACAGCCGGCGTCGAAGGGTCCACGGCGGACTTCGCCGGCTCCGGTGCTGCCGACAACCGGTTCGCGGGTGTCGGGGTCGCGGCGGTGAACGGTCCGTCGACGGTGGTGGTGTCCGGCCCGCCGCAGGCCGTCGCCGACTTCGTGGCGGCCTGCCAGGCCGACGAGATCCGGGCCCGGCTGATCCCGGTCGACTACGCCTCCCACTCCGCCGCCGTCGAGGACGTCGCCCGGCAGCTTCGCACCGACCTGGCCGACATCCGGCCGCAGCCGGGTCACACCCGTCTGGTGTCGACGTTGACCGGTGACTGGGTCGACCCGGCGACCATGACGGCCGGCTACTGGTACGACAACCTGCGCCGCACGGTCCGGTTCGACACGGCGGTGCGGACGGCGATCGACGCCGGGCACACGATCTTCGTGGAGATCTCGCCGCATCCGGTGCTGGCCATGCCGGTCACCGCGATCCTGGACGACACCGGCACCACCGGCCACGTGCTGTCCACGCTGCGCCGCGGCGACGACGACCCGACCCGGCTGCTGACCAACCTGGCCACCGCCCACACCGTCGGCCTGCCCGTCGACCTCACCCGCGTCCTCGCCGAGACGACCACCGTCGACCTGCCCACCTACGCGTTCGAGCAGCACCGGTTCTGGCTCGACCCGCCTGCCCACCGGGCGCAGGACGTCGCCTCCGCCGGCCTCCAGGACGCCGGACACCCGCTGCTCAGCGCCGCCGTCACGTTCCCCGACAGCGAGCGGATGGTCTTCACCGGCCGGCTGTCCGTGCGTACCCACCCGTGGCTCGGCGAGCACCGGGTGATGGACGCGATCCTGCTGCCCGGCACCGCCTTCGTCGAGTTGGCCGCCCACGCCGGCGAGCAGGCCGGCGCGCCGGTGGTCGAGGAACTCACCCTGCTCGCCCCGCTCGTGCTGCCCGAACTGGGCTCGCTGCAGATCCAGCTCACCGTCGGCGACCGCGACGACGCCGGCCGCCGGCCGGTGCAGCTGCACTCCCGCCCGTACCGGGACGGGTCCGACGAGATCCTTGCCGACGTGGCCTGGACCTGCCACGCCACCGGCCAGCTCGCTCCGCGCGCCGCCGTCGCCCCCGCGTTCGACCTCGGCGTGTGGCCGCCGCCCGGCGCCACCGAGGTCGACTCCGAAGCCTTCTACGCCGGCATCGAGTCGACCGTGTTCGGCTACGGCCCGGCCTTCCGGGGCCTGCGCGCCGCCTGGACCCGTGGCGAGGAGGTGTTCGCCGAGGTGGCGCTCCCCGCCGACCACCACGCCGAGGCCGGCCGGTTCGGCATCCACCCGGCGCTGCTCGACGGCGCGCTCCAGGCCATGTCGATCGGCGGCTTCCTCGGCCGGATGGGCGACGGCGCCGACGCCACCGTGCCCCGACTGCCGTTCGCCTGGACCGGAGTCACGCTGCTCGCCGCCGGCGCCACCGCGCTGCGGGTCCGCGTCGCCGCGGCCGGCGACGTCGGCGTCACGTTCCAGGTCGCCGACGCCACCGGCGCGCCGGTCCTGCACGCCGAATCGCTGATCATGCGCCGGGTCACCGGGGACGCGCTCGGCGCCGCCCGCTCCGGCCGGCACGAGTCGCTGTTCCGGCTGGACTGGCCGGCGCTGGCCGTGCCCGCCGGACCGACGCCCGCCGCCGGCCGCTGGGTGGTCCTCGGCGACGACCT
>NZ_CADEAU010000690.1 GCF_902825405.1 Micromonospora maritima
GTCGCACCGGCCGACGACTGCCGCTCGGGGCCGACCGCGCAGCCCGCCCCGACGGCGAGCGTGGCGGCCAGCACGAGGGCGGCACCGGGACGACGAGCCGCGCGGGAAGCCATGGACGCTCCTGACGTGGTCGTCATTCGGCCCGGACCAGTCGGAGCGCGAGTTCGGGACAGACCTTGACCGCCTTGAGCGCGCCCTCGCGCAGCCAGGTCGGCACCGGGGTGGCGGGGAAGGCGGGGAACCCGTTGCCGTCGAGCCGGATGAAGTCCGGCACCACGTGCGCGCAGAGCCCGTGGCCGTCGCAGCGGGACCAGTCCAGGGTGAGCTTCTGCGGGTTGCCGTCGGGCGCGCCGGGCAGGCCCATGGCGCCCGTGACCCGCTTGCCGCAGCCCTCCCCGGTGGCGTGCAGCCGCAGGTCGTCGGCGAACACCTCCATGGCGGACAGCGCGAACCGGGCGGTGCCGTCGGGGTGGCTGCACGCACCGCGTCCCTTCACGTCCCCGGCGGCGGCCCGGACCAGCTCGACCGGGGCGCTGCCGGAGACCGCGAGGTCGACGGAGCGGGCCAGGTCGGGCAGGCCCATCTTGCACGGGCCGCACTGTCCGGCGGATTCGCCGGCCAGGTAGCGGACCACCTGGGCGGCCTCGCCGAGCGGGCAGGTGTCGGTGCCGAGCGGCACGACGATGCCGGCGCCGAGCGTGCCGCCCACCGCGGCCAGCCCCTTGCGGGAGACCTCGGCCCGCTCGGCCGCCTCCGCGGTGATCCACTTGCCGTGGTAGCCGCCCGTCAGGACGCCCGGCCCGGGCGGAACCTCGCACAGGTCGAGGATCTCGCGCAGCGGGGTGCCGGCCGCGCACTCCACCACGGCCGGCCGCTTCGCCGACCCGGTGACGGTGAGCAGCACGGTGCCGGGTTCGTCGTCGGTGCCGAGCGCCGCGTACTCGTACGGTCCGATCCGGGCGGCGACCGCGAGCTGGGCGTAGGTCTCGGCGTTGCACAGCAGGGTGGGCAGCCCGCCGACGCCGGAGTCGCTGGAACGCTTCTTGGTGCCGGGCGGGATGTGCGGCAGGCCGTTGATGCCGTTGACCAGCGCGCCGCCCTCGCCGGAGATGAACCGGTGCGGCACCGTGACGATGGTGGTCGGCACCGGCATCCGCCGTTCCTGCAGCGCCTCGGTCAGCGAGGGCCGGGCCACGTCGTCGTCGGACACGCCGATCACGATCTCGTCGGCGTCCAGCGCGAACGCGGCCAGCGCGGCGCCGTCCAGGACGAGGTGCGGGGCCCGGGTGAGCAGTACCTTGTCCTTCCAGCTCGCGGGTTCCCCCTCGGTGGCGTTGACCACCACCACGGCGGACAGGTCCTGCCGCTCGCAGGACTCCAGCACGGCGCGCAGCTTGCGGGCGAACGGGAAGCCCGCGCCGCCCTTGCCCTTGAGGTCGATCGCCTCGGCGAGCCGGAGCAGCGCCGCCGGTTCCATCGGTCCGATCGGCCCGTGCACCTCCTCGTGGGCGAGCAGGTCGAGCCGGCCGAACTCGGCGAATCCGGCGGTCAGCCGGGGCTCGCCGACGCAGGCGACCGGCGGCACGGTCGTCCGCCTCACCGGGCCTCACCCCGCAGCCCGGCCCAGTACGCGCCGTCGACCGCGTCCGCGTCGGCCCGCCGGCGGCGGCTGGAACGGCTCTCCTTGGTGGCCTTGAGGGCCCGGCGGGAGGCGAGGTCGACGAGCGTGGGGGTGTCGTCGACGAACTCGTCGTCAGCGGCGTAGCGGGCCGGCGGCCGCCAGTAGTCCGGCTCCTCCGGCACGTCCTCCTCGTCCCGGTAGCGCCGGCCGGAACCGCTGCGCGGCTCCGCGGTGACCGGGGTGCCGGAGATCGGTCCGGCCGAGATCGGCTCACCGGAGACCGGGCGGCTCTCCCAGCGGCGCGGGCTGTCCCACGGCTCCTCGGCCTCGTCCGTCGGACGCGGCGGGGCCGAGTAGCGGGCCACCTCGGCGGGGGTGGCGTACCGGCCGTTGTCCGGCGGGGCCGAGTGACGACCGCCGGTGTCCGGCGGGGCCGAGTGCCGACCGCCGCTCTCCGGCGGGGCGGAGTACTGCGCGACCAGGTCCTCGTCGGAGCGGGACCGGCGGCTGACCCGTTCCTCGTCGTCCCGGCGGCGGCGACGGGACCGTTCGCCGTCCCGTCGGCCGATCGACTCCAGTTCCTCGGTGCTCCGCCGGGCGGCGGGCACCCGCTCGGAGTCCCGGCTCCGGCGTACCGAATCGTCGTCGCGGCGCCGCGAGGTGCGCCGCGCGGCCGGGGCCTCCTGCGTCCGGGTCCGGCGTTCCGGCTCCTCGCCCCGCCGCCGG
>NZ_CADEAU010000691.1 GCF_902825405.1 Micromonospora maritima
GCTGGCCGCCGGCATCGCCGCCGAACTGGCCTTCGCCCGCGACGAACTGGTCGCGCTCGGGCTGTCCACGGCGGCGGGGGTGCCCTCATGAGCCGGCGGCTGGTGGTGCTCGACGTGGTCGGGCTGACGCCGCGGCTGCTGGCGCACATGCCGCGGCTGCGCGCGGTGGCCGAGGCCGGCTTCGCCGCCGAGCTGGGCACCGTGCTGCCGGCGGTGACCTGCTCGGCGCAGGCCACGTTCCTCACCGGCGAGCTGCCCGCCGGGCACGGCGTGGTGGGCAACGGCTGGTACTTCCGCGACCTGGGCGAGGTGCTGCTCTGGCGGCAGCACCACGCGCTGGTCGGCGGCGAGAAGGTGTGGCAGGCGGCCCGCCGGGTGGAGCCGGGCTACCGGGTCGCCAACGTCTGCTGGTGGTACGCGATGGGCGCGGACGTGGACTGGACGGTCACGCCGCGTCCGGTCTACCACGCCGACGGGCGCAAGGAGCCGGACTGCTGGACCGACCCGCCCGAGCTGCGGGACACGCTCACCGACGCGCTCGGCACGTTCCCGCTGTTCAGCTACTGGGGACCGGGCGCCGGGGCGGCGTCCTCGGCCTGGATCAGCCGGGCGGCGCAGCGCATCCTGGCCGACCACGCCCCCGACCTGACCCTGGTCTACCTGCCGCACCTCGACTACGACCTGCAACGGTTCGGGCCCTCCGACCCCCGGGCCGCCGCGGCGGCGGCCGAGCTGGACGCGGTGCTCGGCCCGCTGCTGGACGCGGCGCGGGAGCGGGACGCGACGGTCGTCGCGCTCTCCGAGTACGGCATCACCGACGTCTCCCGCCCGGTGGACGTCAACCGGATGCTGCGGGCCGAGGGCCTGCTGCGGGTGTACACCCAGGCCGGGATGGAGTACCTGGACCCGTGGACGTCGCGGGTCTTCGCGGTGGCCGACCACCAGGTCGCGCACGTCTACGTGAAGGATCCGGCGGACGTGCCGGCGGTGGCGAAGCGGTGCGCCGCGCTGCCGGGTGTCGCCGAGGTGCTGGACGCGGCCGGGCAGGCCGGGTACGGGCTGGACCATCACCGCTCCGGCGAGCTGGTGCTGGTGGCCGAGCCGGACGCCTGGTTCACGTACTACTACTGGCTGGACGACGCGCGGGCGCCCGACTTCGCCCGGCTGGTCGAGATCCACCGCAAGCCCGGCTACGACCCGGCCGAGCTGTTCTTCGACCCGGCCGCGCCGGGCGCGGCGAAGCGGCGGGCGGCGGTGGCGCTGGCCCGCAAGAAGCTCGGCCTGCGCTATCTGATGAGCGTGGTGGGCCTGGACGCCGGCGCGCGGGCGGTACGCGGCTCGCACGGCCGGCTGCCCGCAGACCCGGCGGACGGTCCGGTGCTGCTCTGCTCCGACCCGGCCGCGACCCGGGCCCGGGTCGCGGCGACCGACGTCAAGGCGTTGCTGCTCCAGCTCGCCGGACTGGCCCGGGAGGCACCATGACCGTCACCGTCGTACCGACCGACCCGGCCCTGCTGCGGGGCCGCTTCGACGCCGCGCTCGCCGCGTTCCTGGACGCGCGCGGGCCGGGTCGGCCGGACGACGGTACGGGGGCCGTCCACGCCGAGGTACGCCGGTTCGTGCTGGCCGGGGGCAAGCGGCTGCGGCCGTTGTTCTGCTACTGGGGCTGGCGGGGCTTCGGCGGCCCGGACGGCCGGCCGATCGTCGTCGCCGCGGCGGCCCTGGAGCTGTTCCACGCGTTCGCGCTGATCCACGACGACATCCTGGACCGCAGCGACCGCCGCCGGGGCGAGCCGACGGTGCACCGGCACTTCGCCGACCTGCACGCCCGGTCCGGGTGGCGGGGCGATCCGGCGGCGTACGGCCGGCGGGCGGCGCTGCTCTGCGGCGACCTCTGCGCGACCTGGTCGGCGCAGATGTTCCACGGGTGCGGACTGCCGGCCGAGCGGCTGCGCCGGGGGCATGCGCTGCTGGCCCGGATGCGGACCGAGGTGATCGCGGGGGAGTACCTGGACGTGGTCGCGGCGGCCGGGGACGGCTCGGTGGCGAGCGCGCTGGCGGTGGTGCGGCTGAAGACGGCCCGCTACACCGTCACCCGGCCGGTGCAGGTCGGCGCCGCGCTGGCCGGGGCGGGCCCGGCGGAGGTGGCCGCGCTGGCCGGCTTCGGCGATCCGCTCGGCGACGCGTTCCAGCTCCGCGACGACCTGCTCGGGGTGTTCGGCGATCCGGCGGTGACCGGCAAGTCCAACCTGGACGACCTGCGGGAGGGCAAGCCCACGGTGCTGATGGCGCTGGCCCGGGCGACGGCCGGCCCGGCCGACGCGGCCCGGCTGGACGCGCTGGTCG
>NZ_CADEAU010000692.1 GCF_902825405.1 Micromonospora maritima
CGCCGACTTCGCCGCCTCCGGCCGGGCCTTCGGCGGTGACCTGCTGGCCGTGGCCGGGGGAATGTTCGCGGCCGGCTACACCGCCTTCGGTGAGCGCGCAGGCCAGGCCGGAGAAGCCCGCCCCCACCACGATCACCCGGCCGCCGCGCACGACTCGGCATACCCGGATCCCGGCCGGATTCTCCCGCGCCCGGCGTGTCGAAACCGGCGTCCGCCGTTCGTGTGAAGGGTGGGGGGCGGCGCCGGGCCGCCCGGGACGAGGAGGAGCCGATGAGGCAGTACCTGATCAGCATGTACCAGCCGGCCGGCGCGGTCCGGCCGGACCCGGAGTTCCTGGCCGGGGTGATGCGCGAGGTCGAGGCCGTCGGCCGGGACCTGCGGGAGGCCGGGTGCTGGGTGTTCGGCGACGGGCTGCACGCACCGGAGACGGCCACCGTGCTGCGCCCGGACGGCGACGAGGTGCTGATCACCGACGGGCCGTTCACCGAGGGCAAGGAGTACCTGGGCGGGGTCACGATCATCCGGGCGCCCGACCTGGACGCCGCGCTCGACTGGGGTCGCCGCTACGCCCGCGCCACCACGCTGCCGATCGAGGTGCGCCCGTTCCAGGGCGAGGGATGACCGAGGTCGAGCGCGTCTTCCGGGCGGAGTACGGCCGCGCGGTCGCCGTCCTGGTCCGCCTCCTCGGCGACATCGACCTCGCCGAGGAGGCGGTCCAGGAGGCGTTCACGGTCGCGGTGCGGCGGTGGGCCGTGGACGGGCCGCCGCCCAGCCCGGCCGGCTGGATCGTCACCACCGCCCGGAACCGGGCGATCGACCGGCTGCGGCGCGAGTCCACCCGCCACGCCCGGCACGCCGAGGCCGCCCTGCTGTACGCCGCCGACCCGCCCGCACCGGAGGGACCCGTGGCCGACGACCGGCTGCGCCTGATCTTCACCTGCTGCCACCCCGCGCTCGGCGCCCCCGCGCGGGTGGCGTTGACGCTGCGCCTGCTCGGCGGCCTGAGCACCGCCGAGATCGCCCGGGCGTTCCTGGTGCCGGAGCCGACCATGGCCCAGCGCCTGGTCCGGGCCAAGGCCAAGATCCGCGACGCCGGGATCCCGTACCGGGTGCCCCGCGACGCCGACCTGCCCGACCGGCTGCGCGGGGTGCTCGCCGTGGTCTACCTGATCTTCAACGAGGGGCACACCGCCAGCGCCGGGGAGCGGCTCGGCCGCGCCGAGCTGGGCGCCGAGGCCATCCGGCTGGGCCGGTTGCTGGTCGCGCTGATGCCGGACGAGCCGGAGGCGCTCGGACTGCTCGCGCTGATGCTGCTGGTCGAGGCGCGTCGGGCCGCCCGGACCGGTCCGGACGGCGTGCCGGTGCCGCTGCCCGAGCAGGACCGCGACCGGTGGGACCGGGCGTCGGTGGACGAGGGGCAGGACCTGGTGCGGCGCTGCCTGCGCCGGGGCCGGCCCGGTCCCTACCAGATCCAGGCCGCGGTCAACGCGGTGCACGCCGACGCGGCCACCGCCGCCGACACCGACTGGACCCAGATCCTCGCCCTCTACGACCAGCTCGCGGCGTGCGCACCCGGCCCGGTGGTGGCGCTGAACCGGGCGGTCGCGCTGGCCGAGGTACGCGGGCCCGCGGCCGCGCTGGCCGAGGTGGACCGACTGGACCTGGCCGGCTACCACGTGTGGCACGTCGTGCGCGCCGACCTGTTGCGACGGTCGGGCCGGCCGGGGCAGGCGCGGGCCGCGTACGAGGCGGCGATCGCCGGCACCGCCAACGCCGCGGAGCGGGCGTTCCTCGCCCGGGCCCGGGACCGGTTGCCGGGGCATTGACGTACGTCCGGAGAAAAGTACACTCCCGATGTAAATAGATCGTCCGCGCGCCGTCGACCCGACGAGGTGACGATGAGCCCACCGGCCACCCCCACCGACGGTTCCGGTCTGGCGCTGCACCACGTCGGCGTCCACTTCGGGGGCCTGGTCGCGTTGGACGACGTCTCGCTGCGGGTGCCGCCCGGCCGGGTGGTCGGCGTGATCGGCCCCAACGGCGCCGGCAAGACGACCCTGTTCAACGTGGTCTGCGGCTTCGTGCGCCCCAGCGCGGGTGCGCTCACCCTGGACGGCCGACCGTTCCGGCCCCGCCCGCACCGGCTCACCGGCCTCGGCATCGCCCGCACCCTCCAGGGCGTCGGCCTGTTCCCCGGCCTGACCGTGCTGGAGAACGTGGTGGCCGGTGCCAGCCACGACGCCCGGGCCGGCTTCGCCGCCGCGCTGTTCGGCCTGCCCCGCAGCGACCGCGACGAGCGGCGGCTGCGCGCCCGGGCCCTCGACCTGCTCGCCGAGCTGGGCGTCG
>NZ_CADEAU010000693.1 GCF_902825405.1 Micromonospora maritima
GGTGGCGCTGCGGCACCGGCCGGGGCTGACGAGTTGGCTGGCGCTCGGCCCGGGGCTCGGCGCGGCGTTGCTGCCCAGCCTCGTCTCGGTGCTGGCGTCCGGCGAGCCGCAGCCGTGGCGTCGCCTGGCGCTCGGGCTGGTGGCGCTCGGTGTCGTGCTCGGCGGTGCGGTCCGGCGCTGGCAGGCCCCGGTGGTGCTGGGCGCGGCCACGCTGGTGCCGTTGGCTCTGCACGAACTGGCGCGTGGCTGGGACCTGCTGCCCCGCTGGATCTTCCTCGGGCTGGGCGGCGTGCTGCTGATCACCCTGGCCGCCACGTACGAGCGCCGCCGCCGCGACCTGGCCCGCCTCCGCACCCTCGTCACGAACCTGACCTGACCTCACCCCCACCCCCGCGTTCGTCGATCTTGCAGTTGTGGCCCGGACCAAAGGAGTGATTCCGACTTCTGAGGGGCCGCAACTGCAAGATCGCCGGGGAGGTGGGGGTAGCACCACCGGGGATCGGGGGGTGTGCGGGATTAACTCTGGGTGTGGAGGTCGGGAGGATTGGTGACGGAGAGTTGCGCACCTGGCGCGGCTCGCGGCACCGGGGGGCGACACCGCATGAGCACTTCCACACTGGAGGCACCGGGGGCGCGGCGGGGCAGCGACTACGCGCGCCTGTCCCGCCGGGTCGCCGAGGCGGGTCTGTTCCACCGGCGGCCCGGCCGGTACGCCGTGCGCATCGCCCTCACCCTGGGCGCCTTCCTGGCCGGCTGGGCGGTGGTGGCGGCGGTCGGGGACTCCTGGTGGCAACCGGCGCTGGCCGTCGTGATGGCGGTGGCCACCACCCAGGTCGCGTTCCTCGGCCACGACGCCGGGCACCGGCAGATGTTCCGCCGGCGCGGGCCGAGCGAGGTGGCCGGCCTGGTCGCCGGCAACCTGGCGGTCGGGCTCAGCTACGGCTGGTGGGTGGACAAGCACAACCGGCACCACGCCAACCCGAACCACGCCGACGAGGACCCGGACGTCGGCGCCGGCGCGCTGGTCTGGACGCACGAGCAGGCCCGGGCCACCCGGGGCCTGAGCCGGTGGATGGCCCGCCGGCAGGCGTGGTTGTTCTTCCCGCTGCTGCTGCTCGAAGGGTTGGCGCTGCACGTGGCGAGCGTCCGGGCGCTGACCGGCCGGGAGCCGGACGGCCGGTGGCGCGTCCCGGTGCGGCACCGGGCGGTGGAGGGGCTGCTGCTGGCCGCGCACGCCGTCGGCTACGTCGGCCTGCTTCTGGCGGTGATGTCCCCGGGCAAGGCGCTGGTCTTCGCCGCCGTGCACCAGGGGCTGTGGGGCCTCTACATGGGGTGCGCGTTCGCCCCCAACCACAAGGGCATGCCGATGCCGACCGCCGACGACGACCTCGACTACCTGCGCAAGCAGGTGCTCACGTCACGCAACGTGCGCGGCGGCCGCGTCGTCGACCTGGCGCTGGGCGGCCTGAACTACCAGATCGAGCACCACCTGTTCCCGAACATGCCCCGTGCCAACCTGCGCCGGGCCCGGCCGCTCGTCCGGGCGTACTGCGCCGAGCAGGGCGTCCCGTACGCGGAGACCGGGCTGGTCGAGTCCTACCGGCAGGCGCTGGCGCACCTGCACGACGCGGGTCGCCCGCTGCGGGCGGGCTGAGTCGGGGGCCGCCGTGGCGCGCGTCCCTTTCCGGGGAGTGCGTCGGAGGCCGCCGTCGGGAGCGGCCGGTAGGGTCGTCGCATGGTGGGACGACGCGCCACGGTGGTGGCGCGCGGCCCGGCGGGGCGGACCGCCCCGAGCGGGTCAGGCGACGACATCGTGCGGAGCGCGGCATGAGATTCGAGATCAGCAAGGTGCTGGACGCCATCGAGGGGCGCGTCTGCACCGACCCCTCACTGGCCCGGGCCGTGGTCGACCTGGCCGAGGTCATCCGCTGGCAGAACCTGGACGGCGGTCGGCCGGCCAGCCTGCTGCGGCTCGGCATGGTGATCGACGCGCTGTCCCGGCAGATCGGTGAGGACAGCGTCCCGGTCTACGCGATCGTGCACCGGGCGCTGCTGTCCGACGCCGACCTGACCTCCAACGAGCGGATGGTGGTCCGCCGGTGGGCCGACGACGGCCTGGTGGAGGTGCTCGACCAGCCGGGCGACCGGATGCTGGAGGTGGCCGACCTGCTCGGCCTGCCGGTGCTCACCCGGGCCCGGCTGGACGGGCTCGTCGGCCGCTACCCGTGGCTCGGGCAGGCCGGCCTCGGCGCAGCGGCGGGGCTTGTCCACGAAGTCCTGACGGCGGCTGCCGGGCGACACGAACTCGACCGCCATGGTGCACAGCCGCACC
>NZ_CADEAU010000694.1 GCF_902825405.1 Micromonospora maritima
CTCGCAGAACCGGCTCACTCCTCGCGCTCACGCTGGTTCTCCCTTCGTTCGCGACTGCGGGGCTCGCAGAACCGGCTCACTCCTCGCGCTCACGCTGGACCCCCCTCGGGGAGCAGGCCGGCGGCGCGCAGCCGGCGGCCTGCGGTGTCGGCGTGGCGGCGCAGCCGGGCCACCTCGTCGGCGAGGCGGGTGGCGCCCAGCGCGGTGAGCCGGTAGTAGCGGCGCAGCCGGGACTGCACCACCTCCTCCCGGTCCACCTCGATCAGACCGTCGGATCGCAGTCGGTCGAGGACGGCGTAGAGGGTGCCGGCCCGTAACCGGACCCGGCCGTCGGAGATGCGCAGCACGTCCTCGATCACCGCGTAGCCGTGGCGGGGCGCCTCGGCCAACGCGGTGAGGACCAGGAACGTCGGTTCCCGCAGTGGAGGGTCACTCATAGCGCGAGCATATACCGTTCATCGGTATATGCGGGGACGCAGTCGTCCCGGGCCGGATCGTCCTTGATCGACTCCACCTCGGCGAGGTGGCGCCATCAGAGGCCCTCGGACGGCACCACGTCGGCGAAATGGAGTCGATCAAGGACGGCCGACCGGTCAGAACCGGCGGGCGGGCGGAACGCCACCGGGCGGGGGCTCGCGAAGCAGCCAGAGCGGGTTGCTCGCCCCGACGACCGCCCCGTCGCGGTCCCGGACCTGCGTGCGCACGTACGTTCCGGCACCCACCCGCACCGGCAGGTCGTGCCAGCCCTGCCGCAGCTCCCGCCACGCCACCTGACCGGTCCTGATCGCGGGCGTCGGGTCCGCCGCGCCGGCCCGGTCGACGTCGCCGGTGACCACCTCCAGGGTGGAGCCGGCCGGCAGGTCGGTGGCCCGCAGCCGCACCGTCACCGAGTCGTCGGCGACGGTCGGCAGCGCGCCCATGGCGCTGCGACCACCGAGTTCCAGGTCCAGGGCGCCCCGGTAGACGGCGAGGTCGGCGAACCACGCCTGCCCGGCGCGCAGCGCGGCGACGAGGTCGTCCCGACCGGTCGAGGCCGCCCATACGGAGGTGACGCACCGGTCCCGCCCGGTCCGCCAGTCGGTGCCGTTGTGGTCGTCGGTGACGCCGACCGCGGTCAGCGGGATCGCGTTGCGGGCCGCCACGTCGTACGCCCAGAGATGGTCCTCGACCGGCGCCCGTCCGATCTCGATCAGGTCGACGCCGAGCGCGTTCCGGGTCACCAGCAGCCGGGCCAGGGAGTCGCGGCGTTCCACGTCCAGCGGGTGGTTCCAACAGACCACGCCGCCGTGGCCGTGCAGGAACTCCACCATCCGCTCGGTGGCGTCGACGTCGTCGTCCCGGTAGGGCGGGGACGGGAAGCGCGGCAGCGTGCCGTCGCCGCCGAACCAGTTGAGGTGCCGGACCATCGACACCTCGTACGCCCGGTGGTGGGTCACGCCCGGGTAGGCGTCGGCGTAGCCGGCCAGCACCTCGGCGCGCAGCTCCTCGCCGGCCTGCCCGGCCCGGCGGGCCCGGTCGAAGACCAACCGGTCGACCAGGTAGGCGCCGCGCGCGCCGCCGGCCACGGTCACGCCGAGGCGCAGTCCGCGCAGCGAGTTGTCACCGGCCACCAGGTCGGGCCAGAGCCCCCGCGCGTCGGTGAGCAGGTCCAGCGTGTGCCGCCGCCAGGCGCCGGCCGGCGCGGGCAGGTCGACGGTGCCGTGCCGGCCGTCGACGGTGTGCCGGACGGTGTCCGTCGCGCCGAGCCGGTAGCGCAGCACCAGTTGGCCGGCGGGCCGTCCCGGGCCGGCCGGGTGGTGGGACAACGCGATCTCGACGGTCAGCGTGGCGTCCGGCCCGGTGGCCTCGGGCCGTACGTCGAGGTGCAGTGTGGTGTCGGAGATGTTCCCGGTGTGGGTCCAGTTCCAGGCCTTGCCGGCCAACCAGTGGGTGCCGGCGCCGGCGGCGGTGAGGCGCAGCGCGCGGCCGGGACCGTCGGCGGCGTCCGGCACGGAAACGAACTCGGCGGCCGACCCGGTGAGCCGCCCCTCGGTGGCGGCGGTCCAGGTCCAGGCCAGCCCGCCCTCCAGCTCCTGCGGCCCGTCGAAGTGGACGACCCGGCGGTGGTCGTGGGCGGCGACGCGGAAGTCGTGGTCGGTCCACCAGAGCACGTCGACGGCGTTGCGGCGGGCCTGGTCGAGGTGGGCGGCGTAGCTGGCGATGCCCTCGCTGAACGAGGCGTGCAGGTGCATCGCCATGCTGATCGGCCGTCGTCCGCGCGGCGCCGGCGGCCGGTCGGCGGTGGCGGCCAGCCCGACCGGTACGCCGATGCCGGCGAGCGCCAGCCCGCC
>NZ_CADEAU010000695.1 GCF_902825405.1 Micromonospora maritima
CGAGTCGCTCGCCGCGCAGCTCGCCGGGCAGACCGACGCCGAGCGGCGTCGGACGCTGCTGGAGCTGGTCCGCGGGCAGGCCGCGGCGGTGCTCGGACACGCCTCCGACGCCGCCGTCGAACCGGACCGGGCGTTCCGGGAACTCGGCTTCGACTCGTTGACCGCCGTGGAGCTGCGCAACCGGCTCACCGCCGCCACCGGCGTACGGCTGCCCGCCACCGTCGTGTTCGACTACCCGACCGCCGCGCTGCTCGCCGAGTACGTGCGCGCCGCCGTCGTGGACGGGGGAGTGGCCGCCGCGACGCCGGTCTTCGGCGAGCTGGAACGGCTGGAGGCGGCGCTGGCCGGCGCCGCGCCCGACCGGGGCGCCCGGCTGCGGATCACCGAACGACTGCGCACACTGCTGGCCTCGCTCAACGAGGTGGACGCCCCGGGCGACGGCGACGGTGTCGCCGGGAAGCTCCAGGACGCCACCCCGGACGAGGTCTTCGACTTCATCGACCGCGAGCTGGGGGTGTCCTGACGTGACCGGTGCCGGTTCGGGTCGACACAGGGGATGGGCGGACCATGGCTGACGAGGCGAAGCTTCTCGACTACCTCAAGCGGGTCACCGCTGACCTGCACCAGGTGCGGCAGCGGCTGCGCGAGGTGGAGGCCGGCGAGCAGGAACCGGTCGCCATCGTCGGCATGAGCTGCCGCTTCCCCGGCGGCATCGACACCCCCGAGCGGCTGTGGGAGGTGGTCGCCGCCGGCCGGGACGTGCTCACCGAGTTCCCCACCGACCGGGGCTGGGACCTCGGCGCGCTGCACGACGGCGACCCGGAGCAGAACGGCACCTCGTACGCGCGCCGGGGCGGCTTCGTCGACGACCTCGCCGGCTTCGACCCCGGATTCTTCGCCATCTCGCCCCGCGAGGCCCTGGCGATGGACCCGCAGCAGCGGTGGCTGCTGGAGACCACCTGGGAGGTCTTCGAACGGGCCGGCATCGACCCGCACACGCTGCGCGGCAGCCGCACCGGCGTGTTCGCCGGCAGCACCGGCCAGGACTACGGCACCGTGCTGATGAGCGCCGCCGCGCAGGGCCTGGAGGGGCACCTGATGACCGGCAACGCCGGCAGCGTGGTGTCCGGCCGGCTCGCCTACACGTTCGGCCTGGAAGGTCCCGCCATCACCGTCGACACCGCCTGCTCCTCGTCGCTGGTCGCGATGCACCTGGCCGGGCAGGCGCTGCGGCAGCGGGAGTGCACGCTCGCCGTGGTCGCCGGCGTCACCGCCATGTGCACCCCTGGCGCGTTCGTCGAGTTCTCCCGCCAGGGTGGCCTGGCCGCGGACGGGCGGTGCAAGGCGTTCGCCGAGGCCGCCGACGGCACCGGCTGGTCCGAGGGCGTGGGTGTGCTGCTGCTGGAACGGCTGAGCGACGCCCGCCGCAACGGTCGCCGGATCCTCGCCGTGCTTCGCGGCAGCGCGGTCAACTCCGACGGGGCGTCCAACGGGCTCAGCGCCCCGAACGGCCCGGCCCAGCAGCGGGTGATCCAGCAGGCGCTGTCCAACGCCGGCCTCGCCGCCGGGGGCGTGGACGTGGTGGAGGCGCACGGCACCGGCACCCGGCTCGGCGACCCGATCGAGGCGCAGGCGCTGCTGGCCACGTACGGGCAGGACCGGGGCGACGCGGCGCCGCTGCTGCTCGGCTCGGTCAAGTCGAACCTCGGTCACACCCAGGCCGCCGCCGGCGTCGCCGGGGTGATCAAGATGGTGCAGGCGATGGCGCACGGCGTGGTGCCGCCCACGCTGCACGTGGACGCGCCGACCTCGCAGGTCGACTGGGACGCCGGCGCGGTCACGCTTGTCACCGGCGCCACCGCGTGGCCGGCGGTGGACCGGCCGCGCCGCGCGGCGATCTCCTCGTTCGGCGTGTCCGGCACCAACGCCCACACCATCCTCGAACAAGCCCCGCCGGACGAGCCCGCCCCGGCCGACGCCGCGCCGGCGGCGTGGACGCCGGTCGCCGGCAGCGTCAGACTGAGCGCCGCCGCGACCGCGACGGTGAGTCTCCGCAACATGGCACCCTCCTGCTGAACGATGGACATGAATGTCCACTCAGGAGAGCAGGGTCGGCGGCCGGGGGTAACACCCCGGTTGGTCAATAACCGGGGTGTTATGACCGGGCGACCCGCAGCGCCCACCAGATCAGCGGGGCCTGCATCGGCACCCGGCCGTAGGCGATCGCCCGCCGCGCCGGCCGGCGTCGGCGCCAGTCCCAGGCCATCTGCGCGTTCGCCGGCAGCACCGCGACGAACAGGGCCGCCGCGGCCAACCCGCCGCGCCGAC
>NZ_CADEAU010000696.1 GCF_902825405.1 Micromonospora maritima
GACCCGACCGCGCGGACGCTGCTGGCGCGCTACGTCCCCGCCGACCGGCGGCCGGCCGACGTGCCCGCCGACCCGCGACCGCTCGCCTGTGCGGGTTGTCCCGACGGTCATCGTCGGCTGTGGGTGATCCGGTCCGGGACCGGTGCGGCGCCGCCCGGCGACGGTCCGGCGGAGCGCGCGCTGCGGGCCGGGTACCGGCCGGCGCAGGTCTGGCGGCCGACCGGCTTCACGGTCGCGCTGTTCGTGGGCGGGCGACCGGCATCTGCCTGATTCAAGCCCTTTGTCCTTGATTGTCGGCTTAGCATCTGTCGGGGTTCCTGGCGAGCCCGATGCAGACCATGGGGGAAACGTGGCCGTCGCCGCCGATACACGCCCGTCCCGGGCCGCGGAACCGGGAACTCCGGGTGACCGCCCGGCACCCGTCGCCGCACCCGGACGACCGCGCCGCCCGGGCCCGGACCGCCGGCAGCTCAACGTGCGGGCACGCCTGGCGTACGCCCGCTGCGGCGCCACCGCCGGACCGCTGCGCCCGCCCCGACGCCCCGACGCCCCGGTCGAGCTGCGCCCCGCCGCCTCGGTCGTCGCCCGGTCGGTGTTGACCCTGCTCGTGCTGGTCAACAGCGCCACCGGCCTGCTCTTCGTCGGTTGGCTGCTGTTGCCGCAGCACGTGCCCGGCCCGGGGGTGGTCGGGCTCGGAGGCTGGCAGACCATCGCCGCGCGGCTCGCGTTCTGCGTGGTGGTCGGCGTCGAGCTGATCCGCCTCGCGCAGAACGTGGTGGTGTGGGTGTTCGCCTTCCACGCCAAGGATCCGGTGCCGGTCGACCCCCCGGTCGGCCTGCGGGTGGCGCTGCTCACCACGATCGTGCCGAGCAAGGAGCCGATCGACGTCGCCGAGCGGACCCTGCGCCGGCTCCGGGAGATCGTCTACTGCGGACGCGTCGACGTCTGGATCCTCGACGAGGGCGACGACCCCGAGGTACGGGCGATGGCGGCGCGACTGGGCGTGCACCACTTCACCCGCAAGGGCCGGCCGGAATACAACCAGCCACGCGGCGAGTTCCGGGCCCGGACCAAGTCCGGCAACCACAACGCCTGGCGGGCCGAGCACGAGCACCGGTACGACGTGGTGGCCAACGTCGACCCGGACCACGTGCCGCTGCCGAACTTCCTGGAACGCACCCTCGGCTACTTCCGCGACCCGGACGTCGCGTTCGTGGTGACCCCGCAGGTCTACGGCAACATGCACCAGAACTTCGTCGCCCACGGCGCCTCGGTGCAGCAGTACCTCTACAACGGCCTGATCGCGCGCGGCGGCAACGGCCTGGACGCGCCGCTGCTCACCGGCACCGGCCACCTCTACCGCCCGGCGGCGTGGCGGACCATCGGCGGCTACCAGGACTCGATCATCGAGGACCACCTCACCAGCATCCGGATCCACGCCGCCGTCAACCCGGCGACCGGTCGGCGGTGGAAGGGTGTCTACACCCCGGACGTGGTGGCGCTGGGGGAGGGGCCCACCTCCTGGGCCGACTACTTCAACCAGCAGAAGCGCTGGGCGGCCGGCATCTGCGAGATCCTGTTCCGCCGCGACCTGCGTGCGCCGCGCGAGCTGCCGACCCGCCGCCGCTGGCAGTACCGCCTGCTCCAGTTCTACTACCCGAGCGTCGCGGTCAGCCTGCTGCTGGGCAACGCCGCCACCGCGTTGTACCTGCTCACCGGCGTCGACGCCGGCCGGCTCGACCCGCAGGTCTGGGCGGCGCTGTGGGGCTCGACGCTCGGCAGCTGGTTCCTGCTCTGGCTCTGGCTGCGCCGCTTCAACATCGCTCCGCACGAGCGGGAGGAGGTGGGCATGGTGGGGATGGCGCTCGCCCTGTTCGCCGGTCCGGTCTACGTGGCCGCCGCGGTGGGCGCGCTGCTGCGCCGCCGGCTCGGCTTCGTGGTGACCGCCAAGGGTGCGCTGCGCACCGTGGAGTCGCTGCGCACGTTCCGCCTGCACCTGTGCTGGGCGGCGGTGGCCGCCGGGCTGCTCGGAGTCAGCTTCGCGCTGGGCCACGACTACCCGCTGCTGCGGGTGTGGCCGGTGCTGACGCTGCTCACCGGGCTCGCGCCGCCGGTGATCGCCTGGGTGGAGAACGTGCGGGCCCGCCGCGACGAGCCCGAACCCGTACCGCAACCGGCCGGTGCGCCGGAACCGCCCGTCCCGGCGACGGTCGGCGGTGGTGCGCCGTGCTGAGGTTGACCCTGCCCCGCGTGGGCCTGGCGCTGGCCGGCGCGCTGCTGCTGGCGTACGCCTTCGTGGTGGCGCCCGGCGCCTGGCGCGACCCGG
>NZ_CADEAU010000697.1 GCF_902825405.1 Micromonospora maritima
CGCGCCTCGGCCCGCTCCTCACGGACCTCGGCGTGCACCTCCTCGCGGGCGGGAGCGGCCGCGGCCGCGACCTCGGCCCGCGGTCGAGGGGTACCGGCGGCGGCGCCGCCCTGCCGCTCGGTGATGGCACTGATCAGCTCGCCCTTGCGCATGCGAGCCGTACCGGAGATGCCGAGCGACGCGGCCAGGCTCTGGAGCTCCGGCAGCAGCATCGCCGACAGGCCGGTGCCGCTGCGCCGACGGCGCGTGGGAGCGGCGGTGGTGGCATCGCCAGCGACGTTGGAAACATCCGACGTCACGTCGGTGGTGTCGCTCAATGGATTCCTTCCCTCGATAGGCCGGGACTGCCCGGAGTCGTGGAGCCAGGTGGCCGGGCGGCCTCGGTGCACCCGCCTCGCAAGGACGCGTCGCGGGAGTCTGTAACACAGCAGCCGGTCGGTTTCCCGACTCACCAGCATCGGTGAGCAGGTCTCGCCATCTGCGGCGACCTGTGGAAACTGCGGTGCGGCGTGGGCCTTGGGCAGGGGTGACGGGCTGACCGCCGAGAGCTTCGGGGGTGCGCCGAACCGCAGGAAGATCGCATGCTTCGCGGCTGTGCTCGGTCTAGAGCGTAATCAACTCTTCCGACCTGCGGCAACAGGGTCCCGCTCGGCGTGTCAAAGTCTACCCCGGGAAACCCGGGCCCCGCTGACATCTATCGGCAACTCCCAGCGGCGCCACTGTGTTCCCGGGTCGAATCCCGCCGGGACCTCGGACAACGCCAGCACCGTCGGCCCGGCCCCACTGACCACAGCCGCCACACCCGCCCCGCGCAACGCGCCGACCAGCGCGGCGGTGGCCGGCATCCCCGGCGCCCGCTGGTCCTGGTGCAGGCGGTCGACGGTGGCCGGCAGCAGCAGCGCCGGATCGGCGGTCAGCGCGTGCACCAGCAGTGCCGCCCGACCCGCGTTGGACGCCGCGTCGGCGTGCGGCACGGTGGCCGGCAGCGCGGCGCGGGCCTCCGCGGTCAGACCCCGCTCGGCGGGCACGAAGACGGTCGGACGAACGGCCGACGCCACCGGCAGCGCGACCGCCCGGGCGCCGGACGACTCGGTCCAGGCGATGGTGAAGCCGCCGAGCAGGCACGGCGCGACGTTGTCCGGATGGCCCTCCAACTCCGCCGCCAGCCGCAACGCGGCGTCGTCACCCATCCGCCGCCCGCCGTCGGCCACCAGCGCCCGGGCTGCCAGCACCCCGGCCACGATGGCCGCCGAGGACGAGCCCAGGCCACGGGCCTGCGGGATCCGGTTGACGCACTCCAGCGCCAGGCCGGGCGGCTGCGCGCCGAGCACGTCGAAGGCGGCCCGCATGGCGGTCACGACCAGGTGGCGCTCGTCCGCCGGCAGTTCCCCGGCGCCCTCGCCGCTGACCGCCACCCGTACGCCGCCGTCGGTCACCTCCGCGGTGACGTCGTCGTACCGGCCGAGCGCCAACCCGAGCGCGTCGAACCCGGGGCCGAGATTGGCGCTGGTCGCGGGCACCCGGACCCGGACCGGTCCGGAGGTGAGAGTCGTCGGCACCGGCTCATGCTAGGGCGTGCCACCGACAGCCGGCCGGATCGCCCGCAGCGTGGGACCCACGCGTCACCCGGCATCGCCCGGGGCCCGCGCCGGCACCGGGTCGGCGAGCGAGAGCCGGCGCGTGGCGAACCGCCAGCCGACCGCGTAGACGACGGTCACCAGACCGCAACCGGCGAGCACGGTCCGCTCGTCCACCCGGTCCACCACCAGCGCCACCACCAGCTGGCTCACCGCGATGGCCAGCGTCGCCAGCATCATGTCGGTGGCGAAGACCCGGCCCCGCAGCCGGTCCGGCACCTCGCCCTGCAGGGCGTAGTTGGACAGCACCCAGTTGCTGCCGCCGCCGAGGTGGGCGAGGAAGACCAGGACCAGCACCAGCGGGAACCACGACACCGCCGAGGCGCCCAGGTAGGACAGGCCGTACAGCGACATCGACAGCGCCAGGCCGGTGAGCAGCCAGGCCCGGTTGCTGAGCACCCGGCGCATCAGGATCGGGCCGACCAGCGCGCCGGCGCCCCGGGCGGCGAAGAGCAGGCCCGCGCCGACCGCTCCGACGCCGTAGACGCCGGCCAGCAGCGGGAAGACGGTCAGCACGCCGTTGCCCAGGCCGACCGCCGACTTCACCGTGACCAGCGCGAGCACGCGCGGCCGGTGCGCGATGTAGCCGAGCGCCTCCCGGATCGCCGCCCAGGTGCGCGGCACGGTCGCCGCCGGGTCGCGGGGCGCCTGGAGCGGCCGACGGATCAGCGCCGCCAGGCCCGCCGCG
>NZ_CADEAU010000698.1 GCF_902825405.1 Micromonospora maritima
GTGGCCGCGCTGACCGGCCACGGCAGTGCGCCGTCCCGGGCCGGGCCGGCGGGGTCCGAGGCGGACGGGCCGGCGGGGTCCGAGTCGGCCGGGGCCTCCTCCAGGATCACGTGGGCGTTGGTGCCGCTGATGCCGAACGACGAGACGCCGGCCCGGCGGGTACGCCCGTCGGCCGCCCAGGGACGCGGCTCGGTGAGCAGCGCCAGCGGCCCGGCCGACCAGTCCACGTGCGGCGTGGGCGCGTCGACGTGCAGCGTCGCCGGGAGGGTGCCGTGACGCAGCGCCAGCACCATCTTGATCAGGCTGGCCGCGCCCGCCGCCGCCTGGGTGTGGCCGAGGTTCGACTTGACCGAGCCGAGCCAGAGCGGCCGGTCCGCCGGGCGGTCCGGCCCGTACGCGGCGGCGAGCGCCTGCGCCTCGATCGGGTCACCGAGCGTGGTGCCGGTGCCGTGCGCCTCGATCGCGTCGACGTCGGCCGGGGTGAGGCCGGCGTTGCCGAGAGCGGCTCGGATGACACGCTGCTGGGCCGGCCCGTTGGGGGCGGTCAGCCCGTTGGACGCGCCGTCGGAGTTGACCGCGCTGCCCCGCACCACGGCGAGGATCCGCCGGCCCTCCCGCTGGGCGTCGGAGAGGCGTTGCAGCAGCAGGACTCCGACGCCCTCGCCCCAGCCGGTGCCGTCCGCGGCGGCGGCGAACGCCTTGACCCGCCCGTCGGCGGCGAGTCCGCGTTGCCGGGAGAATTCCAGGAACGCGCCGGGCGTGGACATCACGGTGACGCCGCCGGCGAGGGCCAGGTCGCACTCGCCGGAGCGCAGTGCCTGCGCGGCCAGGTGCAGCGCGACCAGCGACGACGAGCAGGCGGTGTCGACGGTGACGGCGGGGCCGTGCAGGCCGAACGCGTACGCCAGCCGGCCGGAGACGACGGACGCGCCGTTGCCGGTGGCCTGGTAGCCCTCGACCTCGGCGCGGGCGCCGAGCAGCAGGGTCGCGTAGTCCTGCCCGTTGGTGCCGACGAACACACCGGTGGCCGAGCCGCGTAGCCGGTGCGGGTCGAGACCGGCGGACTCGAACGCCTCCCAGGTGGTGTGCAGCAGCAGTCGCTGCTGCGGGTCCATGGCCAGCGCCTCCCGCGGGTTGATCCCGAAGAACGCGGCGTCGAATCCGGCGACGTCGGCCAGGAATCCGCCGCTGCGGGTGTAGCTGGTGCCGACCCGCTCCGGGTCGCTGTCGAAGAGCCCGTCGAGGTCCCAGCCCCGGTCGGTGGGCATCGGGCCGACCGCGTCGACGCCGTCGGCGAGCAGCCGCCACAGCTCCTGCGGGGAGGACACCCCGCCGGGGAAGCGGCAGGCCATCGAGACGATCGCGACGGGTTCGTCGGCGGCCGGCCGGGCCGTGTGGGCGGCCTCGACCGGCGCGTCGGCGCCGGCCACGAGTGCGGTACGCAGGAAGCGCGCCAGCTCGGCCGCCGACGGGTGGTCGAAGACCACGGTCGAGGGCAACGTCATGCCGGTCGCCCGGCCGACCCGGTCGCGCAGCTGCACCGCGGCCAGCGAGTCGAAGCCGAGGTCGCGGAACGCGCGGTCGGCGGGCACCTGGTCGGTGGAGGGGTGCCCGAGCACGGCGGCGGCCTCGGCGCGGACCAGGTCGCGCAGCAGCGTCTCCTGTCCGGCCGGCGGCAGCGCGGCGAGCCGGGCGCGGAACCCGTCGTCGGTCGGGTCCGGCTTTCCGCCGTCGACGGTGACGGCCGGGGTGACCCGGTCGAACAGGTGGCTGGGTCGGGCCGCCGTGTACGCCGCGACGAACCGGGACCAGTCCACGTCGGCGACCGTGACCGTCACGTCGTCGTGGTCGAGGGCCTGCCGCAGGGCGCCCATCGCCACGTCGGCGTCCATCGGCGGCACGCCGCGGCGACGCAGCGCGCGGTCGGAGTCGGCCGCGTGCATGCCGCCCTCGCCCCAGGAGCCCCAGGCGATCGCGGTGCCGGCGAGCCCGTCGGCGCGCCGCCGCTGCGCCAGCGTGTCCAGGTAGGCGTTGCCGGCCGCGTACCCCGCCTGCCCGGCGCTGCCCCAGGTGGCGGCGATCGACGAGTAGAGCACGAACGCGTCCAGCTCGTCGCCGGCGAGCAGCTCGTGCAGGTGCGCCGCCCCGGCGACCTTGCCGGCGGTCACCTCGGCCAGTTCGGCGGGCGTGACGTCGGCGAGCGGGGTGGTCTGCGGCAGGCCGGCGGTGTGCAGCACGGCGCGGATCGGTGGGCCGTCGGCGCGGAGCCGGTCGAGCAGCGCGGCGACCGCGTCCCGGTCGGCCAGGTCGCACGCGGTC
>NZ_CADEAU010000699.1 GCF_902825405.1 Micromonospora maritima
GCCGAGCGCGCCGCCCGCCGGTCCCTGCCCCGGGGGGAGCAGCCAGCCCACCGCGCCGTCGCGTCGCCAACCCCGCGCGTCCTCGTCGCGCCAGAGCGCGTGCCGGGCGTACGGATGGTGGCCGGTGGCGGCGAGCAGGGTCTCCCGCCCGGTCAGCACCTGGTCGGCAGTGATCATGTCGTCAGCCTAGACACCCGCGCCGGGCGAGCCGTTCCACGGTGGAGATTGACGAACAGACCGATCGGGTACATCCCTCGCCGACCTACTGGGAACCCCCACCGGAGGAACGACATGCTCGCCATTCTCGCGGCCATCGTGTTCGGCTTCGCGCTGCTGCTGGACTTCCTGAACACCAACTTCGGCGCGCCGGACCTGTTCAACAACTGGACCCTCAGCCTGATCGGCTTCCTGCTGCTCTCGCTCTACCTGGCCGGCGTCGGCTCGGGCCCGCGCGGTGGCGGTGGCGGCCGCTGGTACCGCGGTCGTCGTCCGGGCCGCGGCTGACCGGAAACGACCACCCGGGTCGGGTCGGCGGCGCGATTCCGGCGCCGTCGGTCCGGCCCGGTACTGTTCTCGTGATGGAATCCGACGCCCTCTTCACCCTCGGCGAACCCGCCGGAGCGCCCGGCGCACCCGCGGGCTCCGGCGGCGTCGACGGGTTCACCGCCGCCCGGGCCGACTCCCCGCTGCCGGTCCGGATGCGGCCGGCCGGCATCGACGAACTGGTCGGGCAGGACCACCTGCTCGCCCCCGGCGCGCCGCTGCGTCAGCTGGTCGAGGGCGCGACACCGATGTCGGTCATCCTCTGGGGCCCGCCGGGCAGTGGGAAGACCACCATCGCCCACCTCGTGGCCCGGGCCACCGACCGGCGCTTCGTGGCGATGTCCGCGCTGACCGCCGGTGTGAAGGACGTCCGCGCCGTGATCGAGACCGCCCGGCGGCAGCGCCGTTCCGGTGGCCCGCCCACCGTGCTCTTCATCGACGAGGTGCACCGGTTCAGCAAGACCCAGCAGGACTCGCTGCTCGCCGCCGTCGAGGACCGCACGGTCACGCTGCTGGCGGCGACCACCGAGAATCCCTACTTCTCGGTCATCTCACCCCTGCTCTCCCGCTGCGTGCTGCTCACCCTCCAGGCGCTCGACGACGACGCCGTGCGGGGCCTGCTGCGCCGCGCGGTGACCGACGAGCGTGGCCTCGGCGGCACGTTGACCCTGGCCGAGGAGGCGGAGGACCACCTGGTCCGGCTCGCCGGCGGCGACGTCCGCAAGGCGCTCACCGCGCTGGAGGCGGCGGCCGCCACCGCGACCGCGCTCGGCGCGGGGCGCATCGACCTGGCCGTGGCCGAGCAGGCGGTCGACGTGGCGGCCGTGCGCTACGACCGCGACGGCGACGCGCACTACGACGTGACGAGCGCGTTCATCAAGAGCATGCGCGGTTCGGACGTGGACGCGGCGCTGCACTGGCTGGCCCGGATGATCGTCGCCGGCGAGGACGCCCGGTTCATCGCCCGACGCATGGTGATCTTCGCCAGTGAGGACGTCGGCATGGCCGATCCCACCGCGCTGACCGTGGCCACCGCCGCCGCCCACGCCGTGGAGTACGTCGGCCTGCCCGAGGCGCAGCTCAACCTCGCCCAGGCCGTGATCCACCTGGCCACCGCGCCCAAGTCGAACTCCGCCACCACCGCCATCGGCGCCGCCGTCGCCGACGTACGCGCCGGCCGGGGCGGGGCGGTGCCGCGCGGGTTGCGCGACGCCCACTACTCCGGCGCGCGCGGCCTCGGGCACGGCGCCGGCTACCGCTACCCGCACGACGACCACCGGGGGGTGGTCACCCAGCAGTACGCTCCGGACGATCTCGTCGGGACGGACTACTACCGACCCAGCGGGCACGGTGCGGAGCGGGCCGTCGCCACCCGGCTGCCGGTGCTGCGCCGGATCGTCCGGGGGCTGCCGGCACCCGCGGCCCGGGCGGGTGCGGGCGCCGCGACCGGGGGTCCGGCGGGCGGCGCCGAGCAGGTCAGCGGGGCGAGCGAAGGTGGCAACGACGTCACCGAGGGGGGTCAGTAGTGATGGCGCGTGGTCCGGAGCGACCGGCGGACGGCCCCGACGAGCGGCGCGATCCGCGGGGCAAGGGCCGCCGGTGGGGGCGTGGCCGGGCCGAGGCGGAACCGGATCCGGCCGTCGCCGGCGAGGAGTTCGGCTGGATCGACGACCTGCGTACGGCCAAGCAGGAACGCGGCGAGCTGGGCCCGGACGGGGTGCCCCGCTACAGGTCCGAGTACATCGACCCGATCGCCGCGATCCAGAGCGAC
>NZ_CADEAU010000700.1 GCF_902825405.1 Micromonospora maritima
CAACGCGGGTAGGCCGCATTCCTCCGCGAGGTCCCGGGCGGCGCGGGCGGTGCTGCGCGCCTGGCGCAGGTCGCCGCCCTCAGCGCCCTGCGGGCGCAGTGCCGGACCGTGGTGAACTCCTGGCGGCGCTTCGGCACCGCGCCGGCGACGGCCGGCTCCTCGTCGGGGTGCGGGCGCAGCCCGGCGGGGTCGGTGAAGCACTCCTCCACCACCACCGCCGGCGGCAGGATCCGTTCGATCACACCAGGAGGCTAGGCGGCCAGCGCGCGGCACGGCCCGCCCGCGGCCCGTCGTTAGGGGTCGGCTACGGGGCCGGATCCGCCGCGGCGGACGAGCAGGGACTTGCGCACCCGCCCCAGCGCGCTGCGCGGGAGTTCGTCGACGAAGTGGACCCGGCGGGGGCGGGCCGCCGCCGACAGCATCCGCCCGACATGGTCGACGAGCGCCTGCGCGGTCAACCCGGCCGCCGCGACGACGTACGCGACGACCTGCTCGCCCCGGGTGCGGTGCGGGGCGCCGACCACCGCGACGTCGTACACCCCGGGGTGGGTGAGCAGCACCTCCTCGACCTCGCGGGCGGGCACCCGCCGGTCGCCGCAGCTCACCACGTCGGTGCCGCCGCGGCCGAGGATCCGGTGTCCGCCCGCGGCGTCCACGGTGGCCAGGTCTCCGGTGGCGTGCCAGTCACCGGTGGGGGGCGGGGATCCGGGCCGGTCGACGTACCCGCTGAAGAGCGTGGGACTGCGGATGCTGAGCTCCCCCACCGAGTCGCCGTCGGCGGGCACCGGCCGGCCGTCCCGGGCCAGCACCCGGGTCTGCACCCCGGGAAGCGCGATGCCGCCGGTGCCGGCCGGGCCGGTGAGCACGACGAGGGTCTCCGTGGTGCCGTATCCCTCCACCGGGCGGTGCGAGGTGAGCAGCCGCAGCCGCTCCCCCACGGCGGGGGCGAGCGGCGCGTCGCCGGAGACGAGCATGCGCGCCCCGGACAGCGTCCGGGCCGTCGGCACGTCCCGGGCGATGTGCGCCCACTGCCGGGGCAGCGCGAGGTAGATGGTGCCGGCCGGGCCGGCGGCGGCGTGCCGGTCCAGGTGGACGAAGCGGCTGCCCACCCGCAGCGCGCCCAGCAGGCCGACGACCAGGCCGTACGCGCGGAACAGCGGCGCGCCCTGGACCAGGACGTCCTCGGCGCTCCACCGCCAGGCGGCGGCGAGCAGGTCGAGGTCGGCCGCGATCGCCCGGTGGGAGATGCGCACGCCCCGCGACGGCCCGCCGGCGCCTCCGGTGTAGAGGATCACCGCGTCGCTGGCCGGACCCGGCTCGGGATGCGTGGCCCAGGACCGTTCCCGCAGGTCCACCGGGACCACGGGGAGTTCGCCGCCGGCGGCGGCGCCGAGCAGCACGTCGGCCCGGGACTCCCGCAGGATCCGCCGGCGCTCGTCGGCGTCGGCGCCCGGCGGCAGCGGTACCAGCGGCACGCCGGCCTGCACCGCGCCCACCATCGACACCATGCACTCCAGGCTGGGCCGGGCCTCGACCGCCGCCGCGCGGGCGCCCCGGATCCGGTCGGCGACCGCGTTCGCGCAGCCGAGCAGGTTCTCGGCGGAGAGCGTCCGGCCGGCCACCCGGAGCGCGTCGGAACGGTCCGCGCCGGACCCCCGCAGCCCGGGCAGGAGCGTCATCCGACCCGACCCCGGTGCCTCGGTGGTGGTTGGCAGATCACGCACGAACCCTTCACGTCCCGGACGCGCACGGCCCGTGGCCGCTCTCCCCGTCGGTGCGGCGGATTGGCGCCCGCCGACCACGGCGGACAGTCCGAAATTAGGCGTCCGACCGGCGGTAGACAACCCCTAGCACCGGCTCGGGCACCCGTCCCCGGCCGGTGACGTCCGGGGACGGACCGGCAGGTGGGAAGGCGGACGCCCCCATCGGATGAAACCGATTCGCGTTGATTGGCAGGCTTCCCCACGCACTCCGGAATCGGCGCGCACCGAATCGTTCACCTCGGTCTCCCGCGCCTTCGCCACACACCGGCGATTACCATTCCGCGCTCCATTCTTGCGCAGTTCCCGATCCGCCGGACCACCTTTCGTCCGACGTTCATCGGCGAATTTCTTCTTTAACAACAAGTTGCGCCAAAGGGCTTCCAGACCGACCGAAACGGGCAAGTGGGGCGAGGGTCGGAAACTGACCCCGGGCGCGCCGGAAATCGCCCCGGGAAGCGTCGGAGCGGCAATCGGTCAATGCCGGCGCCGCGGCGACACCCACCCCGCCCGCCCGCCGGCCGGCGCCACGCCGAGATCGGAAGAGCAC
>NZ_CADEAU010000701.1 GCF_902825405.1 Micromonospora maritima
GGTCGGCGACGGGCCGTCCCCGACGACCGCCGTGTCCGGCGCGACCGCCGCGGCCGGGGCGGACGACGGAGCCGGGGCGGACGACGGAGCCGGGGCGGACGACGGGGCTTCCTCGACGATGACGTGGGCGTTGGTGCCGCTCATGCCGAACGAGGACACTCCGGCGCGGCGAGGCTGCTCGCCCGGCGGCCAGGGCAGCGCCTCGGTCAGCACCGACACCGCGCCGGCGGTCCAGTCGACGTGCGGGGTGGGCGCGTCGACGTGCAGCGTGGCCGGGAGCCGGCCGTGGCGCAGCGCCATCACCATCTTGATCACGCCGGCGACGCCGGCGGCCGCCTGGGTGTGGCCGATGTTCGACTTCACCGACCCGAGCCGCAGCGGCCGGTCCGCGGGCCGCCCCTGCCCGTACGTGGCGAGCAGCGCGGTCGCCTCGATCGGGTCGCCGAGGCTGGTGCCGGTGCCGTGCGCCTCCACCGCGTCGACCTGCTCCGGGGCGAGCCGGGCGCTGGCCAGCGCCTGGAGCACCACCCGCTGCTGGGAGGGGCCGTTGGGGGCGGTGAGGCCGTTGGACGCGCCGTCCTGGTTGACCGCGCTGCCCCGGATCACCGCGAGCACCGGATAGCCGCGCCGCTGGGCGTCGGAGAGCCGGGCCAGCAGCAGCACGCCCACACCCTCGCCCCAGGCGGTGCCGTCGGCGGCGGCGGCGAACGCCTTGACCCGCCCGTCGGCGGCGAGCCCGCGCTGGCGGCTGAAGCCGACGAACGCGGCCGGGGTGGACATGACGGTGGCGCCGCCGGCCAGCGCGAGCGTGCACTCCCCCTGCCGCAGCGCCTGGCCGGCGAGGTGCAGCGCGACGAGCGACGACGAGCAGGCGGTGTCGACCGAGACGGCGGGTCCCTCGATGCCCAGCACGTACGAGATCCGCCCGGAGACGACGCTGGCGGCGGTGCCGGTCAGCACGTACCCCTCGACGCCGGGCGGGGGCGTCTGGAGCAGCGCCGCGTAGTCCTGGCCGGTGGTGCTGGCGAACACCCCGACCTGGTGCCCGCGCAGCGCCGTCGGGTCGATGCCGGCGTGCTCGAACGCCTCCCACGAGGTCTCCAGCAGCAACCGCTGCTGCGGGTCCATGCCGAGCGCCTCGCGGGGCGAGATGCCGAAGAAGCCGGCGTCGAACTCGGTGGCCGAGTCGAGGAAGCCGCCCTCGCCGACGTACGAGGTGCCGGGGTGGTCGGGGTCCGGGTGGATCAGCCGGTCCAGGTCCCAGCCCCGGTCGGTGGGGAAGGCGGAGACGGCGTCGGCGCCGGAGTCGACGAGCCGCCACAGGTCCTCCGGGGACCGCACGCCGCCGGGGAACCGGCAGCCGATGCCGACGACCGCGATCGGCTCCCGTTGCGCGGCCTCCAGCTCGCCGAGCTTGCGCCGGGTCTGGTGGAGGTCGGCGGTCATCCATTTCAGGTATTCCCGGAGGGTGTCCTCAGTCGCCATCAGCGCCACCTTTTCGGGCCGGAGAAACAGGCGACCCAATACCGTTCGGCGTGACCATGAATTGCACTGTCCCGCGCCCACCAGGTCTCACTTACGGTGAGGAAGGTAATTGTCCGCGGAGGCGGGTCACAACCCCTACGACGCCCCTAGGGCCGCCCCTAGCAGGGACGCCGTCGCGAGGTGCCCAGGCTGGGCGGGTGCGCCCGGGTCGACGGTCCGGTCAGCCCGGTCGCGACGGCCTGGGCAAAGCCGCCGCGACCGGTCCACCGAACGCACTCCACAATGGCGACGGAATGGTTCAGAATTCGCCGCCGGGGCCACCCAACTCGCGGTGGATGAAATCGAACAGCTCGGCGTCGCTGGCCCCGTCGAGGCTACGGGTCACCGGCGCCTGCTCCGGCGCGGACCGGTCGTCGCCCCAGCGGGCGAGGAACGCCTGCATCTGCACCAGCAGCTTGCGCCGGGTCAGCTCGTCCGGTGCGCCGGCGGCGAACAGGCCGTCCACCTTCTCCAGTTCGGCGAGCAGGCCGGTGGTGGCGGTGGCGCCGTCGGGCGCCAGCAGCGTGCTCAGGTGCCGGGCGAGCGCCAGCGGCGTCGGGTAGTCGAACACCACGCTCGCCGGCAGCGTGGCCCCGGTGGCGGCCCGCAGCCGGTTGCGCAGCGCCACGGCGGTCATCGAGTCGAAGCCGACCTCGCGGAACGCCCGGGCGGGACCGAGGTCGGTGGTGTCCGGCAGGCCGAGCACGGCGGCGGCGTGCCCGGCGACGAGGTCGACCAGGATGGCGTCCCGCTCCGCGTCGCCGAGCGGGCCCAGTCG
>NZ_CADEAU010000702.1 GCF_902825405.1 Micromonospora maritima
CCGGCCGGGCCCTCGCCGCGTGCCCGGCCGCGCGTCGGACTGGGCCCAGGTGCGGCCCGAGTGGGCGCTGGCGGGCAACGCCGCGTTCATCGCCGCGCCGCGTGAGCTGACCGCCGGACGCGACCTCGGCTGCCGCACGTTCCTGCACTCCTACGACTGGACGGCGGACCCGGACGCGGTCGCGCTGGAGACGATCATGACGGGACCGCTCGTCGTCGCGTCCTGGATCAACCTCCAGTACTACTTCTCCACCGTGGACCCGCACCGCCTCGGCGCCGGCACCAAGACCGTGCACACCGTGCTCGGCGACGCGCTCGGCGTCCTCTCCGGATCCGGCGGCGACCTGCGCGTCGGGCTGCCGCTGCAGTCCGTCGACGACGGGACCCGGCCGGTGCACGACCCGCTGCGGCTGCTCGCCGTGGTCCACGCCCCGCACCACCTCGTCGACAGCGTGCTCGGCCGCAACCCGGCCCTGCGCCAGCTGGTCGACGGCGGCTGGATGTCGCTGACCGTCGTCGACCCCCGTACCGGCGAATGGAGTGAGCCGGGCGGATCCCGGCACACCACGCCGCTCCCGGCCCCCGACCCAGAGAAGGAGTACAGCGCATGAACGAGCTCGGACTGACGCGCATGGTCAAGGTGGAGGTGGTCACCCGTGCCGACGACGTCGACGCCGTCCGGACGCTGCTGCACGCCTCCGGCGTGAGCGGTTGGACCAGCCTCAGCGGGGTCTCCGGCTTCGGCCACCACGGCACCCACGAGGGTCGGCTGCTCTTCAACGACCGGGCCGGACTCGTCATGGTGATCGCCGTGCTGCCGTCCGGGCGGGCCGAGCCGGTCGTCACCGGCCTGCGCGACATCCTGGCCCACCGGCCCGGCGTCATGTTCGTCAGCGAGGCCTGGGTGAGCCGGCCGGAGTACTTCGGCGCCGATCGACCGGCGGGCTGAGGGCGCGGCGGTTCAGCGCGCGTAGGCCCGCAGGACGAGGTCGACCAGCCGTTCGGCGAAGCGCCGGTCGACGTCGCCGCTGGTCGCGCGCCGGTAGAAGACCGGGCCGGCGAGAAGGTCGAGCACCTCCGCGGGATCCGTCCCGCGGGGGAGCTCGCCGCGCGCGACGCCGCGTCCGACGACCCGCAGGATCACGCCGTGCCGGGTCTCGGCCTCCCGGCGGTGCAGCTCGCGCAGGCGCGGGTCGCGCTCGGCGGCGTCGACGAGCGCGAACCACAACCCGGCGGCCGGTCCGCGGGAGACCGCGGCGGCCAACCCGGTGACCAGGGCGACGAGGTCGCCGCGCAGGGTGCCGGTGTCCGGATCCTCCGGCGGGCGTCGGACCCCGGCGAAGGCGTCGAGCACCAGTGCCGCCTGGCCGTCCCAGTGCCGGTAGATGGTCGTCTTCGCCACGCCCGAGCGCTCCGCCACCGCCTCGACCGTGGTGCCGGCGACCCCGCGCTCCGCGAGCAGGGTCAGCACCGTGTCCATCACCAGGGCGCGGGTACGCCGGACCCGCGGGTCGGTGGGCGGGCTCATTCCCCCATCTTCTGCGGGGGCGGCCCGTCCGTCCACCTGTCGCGGTGCTCGGTCACGTAGTCCCGCAGGGTCCGGGCCGGGCGGCCGAGCAGCAGCGGCAGGGTGGGGTCGACCCGTTCCGCCTGGCCCCGACGCAGGCCGGTGTGCAGGACCGTCTGCACCACCGCCTGGGTCACCGGGACCCGCCGTCGGCGCAGGTGCCGCAGGTAGCCACCGACGGTGGCGGCGCGGTAGCGGACGGGCCGGCCGAGCGCCTCCGTGAGCAGCTCCGCCACCTGCGTGAAGTCGAGTGCCTCCGGCCCGGTCAGGGTGTAGGCGGCGCCCCGGTGCGCGGCCGGGTCGGCGAGCACGGCCGCGGCCACGTCGCCGATGTCCCGGGTGTCGACGAAGGCCACCCGGCCGGTGCCGGCGGGCAGGTAGATCCGGTGGTCCTCGAGGATGTCCCGCCGGTACGCGTCGGCCAGGTTCTGCGCGAAGAAGCCCGGTCGCAGGACGGTGTGGGGCACGCGGGCGGCGCGCAGGTGCCGCTCGACCCGGTGGTGGGGCACCACCGGGTTGTGCTCCGCCCCGGTTACCGAGGCGAACACCACGTGCCGCACGTCGTGCCGCGCGGCACGGTCGACGAGCGCGTTCAGCGTGGGCCCGACCCGGGCGATCTGCGGTGGGCGGAGCAGGAACAGCGCCGCCGCGCCGTCCAGCGCGGCGTCGAACGTGCGCGCGTCGCCGAGGTCCAGGCGCGCCGCCGGCACCCCGGGGAACCGCTCGCGCAGGG
>NZ_CADEAU010000703.1 GCF_902825405.1 Micromonospora maritima
CAGGCGAGCACGGCGCCGGCCGGGGCGGTGCCCTCGGCCACCACGGCCACCACGACCAGGGCGAGGGTGGCCGTCGCGAGCAGCGCGTCGGCGCGGGTGGGCGAGGTGTCGGGCACGCCTTCGAGCCTAGGTCCGCGCGGGGCCCCGGCGCTGTCGTCCGCAGGCGTCAGGGGCAACCCCGAGGTGTACGTCGAAAGGCGATCCCCGGTCGCGCGGCGGCGCGGACGACGGCGGGCGAGCACCGACCTAGCGTCGATGACATCCCCACCTACGAGGAGAAACGCTCATGTCCCGTACCAAACTGACGCGGATCGCCCTGATCGTGATGGTCTGGGCGGCGATGATGTCGTTCGGCGGGGTCGCCGCCGAGACCGTCATGCTCTACCCGAACATCTTCAACGACCCGCCCGCGTCCCTGGAGCGGGCCCGGGAGTTCCTGGTCTACGGCGGCCCGCACGACTACTTCCCGCCGCTGGGCGCGTCGGTCGTGCTGAGCAGCGTCGCCGCGACGCTACTCACCTGGCGCGACCGTCGGCTGCGCTGGTACGTCGCGGGAGCCACCGCCGTCTTCGTCCTGTGCGAGTTCCTGTTCTCCGCGGTCTTCTTCTGGCCGCGCAACGAGATCATGTTCGTGGACCCGGTGGGGACGCACTCGCCGGAGTACCTGCGGCAGGTGGCGTCGGAGTTCGTCGCCGGACACTGGGTGCGGTTCGCGGGCGGGGCGGTGACCGCCGCGCTGGCGTTCGTCGCGCTCCTGAAGTTCGTCCGGTCGACCGCGCCGTCGGCGGTCGGGCGATGAGCGCCCGTCGTACCCTCGGGTTCTCCTGGCCGGCGCTGGTCGGGCTGGCCGCACTCGCCGCGCCCCGGGTGGCGCTGCACGACCTGGACGTGGTGCCGGAGGGCACGGTGGTGGCCGCGCTGCTGGCGGTCGGGCCGCCGCTGGTCTGGGTGGCCGCCGTGCTGTGGCGGCGGCCTCCGCGCCCGTTCCTGACGCTGGTGGTCGTCGGCGCGCTGTACGGGGTGTTCCTGGCGATCGGTCACCAGGTGTTCTGGGACCCGTCGCTGGGGATGAACGCGGCGGGGCTGGCCAACATCTCACCGGGGGCGCGAGAAGCCTTGTTGCGGGCTTCGGCGGCCGTATCCAGTCTGGTCACCGGGACGATGGTCGGGGTCATCGCCGGCGGGGTGGCGGCGCTGCTGTGCCGTTGGAAGCGTCGGCCGGACCGCCACCGGATTGCCGGCTGAGTGGGGCGTTGCCTCTGCGTTGCCTTTCGAGCTGAGTCGTTGGTGATATCAGGCGGCGATCGCCCGGGCGGCGGCGTACATGACAGCGGGGAGCGGATGCCGCAGTTCCCAGAGGACGCGCATCGGCCGATCGCCGCTGTGCTCCCGGTAGGTCATCGGTCCGGCATACAGGTAGGGCGGTGCGCCCAGGTCACGGTCAGCAACTCGGGTCTCCCGCACGAACAGGTGCACCGTCGATCCCTGGGCGACGTGGTCGACATAGCGCCGCCCGGTCGCCGACGCCGACGTCGTCGTGCTCTGCGACTCCCGCTGGAACAGCCGGTCGGTGATGGCCCGGTCCGCGTACATGGTGGTCGGCGAGTAGTGCTCCTCGGACTTCACCAGCGTGACGAAGAAGAGGTCCGCCTTCTCGTCCGGCAGCCACTTCACGCCCTCCCGCAGCGAGCCCGGGTTCGCCATGCCGAAGGCGGCGCACGCCTCGTTGCGGCTGTAGCGGGCGTGCACCCGCAGCGGCACCCGCTCCGAAGTGGGTCGCTCGGTGACCCGGTGGATCCGATCGCGTAGCACCTCCGCGACCTGTCGTAGCTCCGCGCAGCGTGCCGGCTCAGCCCAGAGCCGCTTGAGCCGGGCGTCGCGTTCGGCCAGCGGCACCGACGGCCCCCACAGGCTGAAGTGCAGCATGTCGAGCAGCCGACCGGCGGCGGGCCGCAGAGCGGCCGCCACCTGGTCGATGAGGTCCAGCCGATCGATGTCGTCGACGTGCAGCATCCGACCGATAGCCCATCCGAGGTCACGGTCGTCCGGGCCGCCCGGGGCCGCGTCGAGCCCGGCGACCCGAGTGGGCACCGCGGATTTACACGAGACAATCAGCCTGGTCCGCGACGACCTGCGCGACGACCTGCACGCCAAGGCCCCGCAGGGCACGAAGGCACTGGTCGGCGGGCCGACCGCGATCTTCGCCGACATCAACTCGGCGAACAACCGCGACCTCTCGGTGATCCTGCCGGTGGCCGCCGGCCTGATCGCACTGATCCTCGCGTTG
>NZ_CADEAU010000704.1 GCF_902825405.1 Micromonospora maritima
GTCGGCGTCCACCTTGCCGTTGCCGGTCAGCGGCAGCGCGTCGAGCCGGACGAACGCGTCCGGCACCAGCCAGGACGGCAGCTCGGCGGCGAGCGCGGCCCGCAGGTCGGCCGGGTCGGCCCCGTCGCCGCCGGCCAGGTAGGCGACCAGCCGGGGATCGGTCGGGTCGTCGCGGCGCAGCTGGACGGTCACGTCGACGTCCGGCCGGTGCCGCCGGACCGCCGCCTCGACCTCGCCGCACTCCACCCGGTAGCCGCGCACCTTGACCTGCCGGTCGGTGCGGCCCAGGTACTCCAGGACGCCGTCCGGCCGGCGGCGGACGAGGTCGCCGGTGCGGTACAGCCGCGCGCCCGGCACCTCGGAGAAGGGGTCGGGGAGGAACCGCTCGGCCGTGACGGTCGGTTGGCCGAGGTAGCCGCGCGCCACCCCGGCGCCGCCCACGTACAGCTCGCCGGCCACGCCGACCGGCGCCGGATTTCCCCACGCGTCCCGCACGTACAGCGCGGTGTTGGCGATCGGCCGGCCGATCGGCACCGAACCGTCCTCGGGCGTGCCCGGCTCCACCTCGTACGCGGCGCAGCCGACCACCGTCTCGGTGGGACCGTACTCGTTGACCAGCACGGTCTCCGGCGCGTGCCGCCGCCACGGCGCCACCTGGTCGGCGCGCAGGTTCTCGCCGCCGATCACGAAGCACCGGGTCCGGCCGGCCAGCTCGTCCGGGCGCAGCTGGTGCGTGACCAGCTCCAACTGGGCCGGGGTGATCTTGACCAGCCCGAACGGGGTCGCGGTGTCGCGCAGCGCCTCACCCAGCGCGGCCGGGCCGAGGTGCTCACCGATCATCCGGACCGTGGCGCCGGCGGCCAGCGGCACCAGCAGGCTGGTCACGGTCAGGTCGAACCCGACCGAGGAGTGCAGCGGGACGACGTCGCCCGGCCGCAGCCGGTACGCCTGCGCGGCCCAGCGCACGTAGTTCGCCACCCCCCGGTGGGTGACCATGACGCCCTTGGGGCGGCCGGTCGAACCGGAGGTGTGGATGACGTAGGCCAGCTCGTCCGCCGACGGTGTGGGCCGGCGACGCGCCCGTCGCCGTGGCCCGACCCCGCGCGCCGGCTCCACCGTCGACGCCGGCTCCTGCGGCCCCGGCACCAGCAGCGCCACGTCCCCGGGTACGAGGTGCGCCAGCTCGGCGCAGGTGAGCACCACCGCGGCGGCGGTGTCCCCGATCAGGTGGCGCAGCCGGGCGGGCGGGTTGGCCGGGTCCATCGGCACGTAGGCGGCGCCGGCCCGCAGCACCGCCAGCACCGCCACGGTGAACGGCGCCGCGCGCGGCAGCAGCACCCCGACCAGGCTGCCGACGCCCACGCCCCGGCCGCGCAGCGTCTCGGCCAGCGACTCGGCCCGGTCGTGCAGCTCCCGGTAGCTGAGCGCGGTCCCGTCGTCGGTCACCGCCACCCCGTCGGGGGTACGCCGGGCCTGCTCCTCGATCAGCGCGTGGACCAGCTCGTCCGGCTCGTCCGGCGTGGCGGTGCGGTTCCATTCGTCGACCAGCCGCCGGTGCTCCTCGGCGGTGAGCATGGCGGCCGAGCCGACCGGCGCGCCCGGGTCGGCGAGCAGCGACGCCAGCAGCGTCTGGAAGTGCCCGGCGAGGCGGGCCATCGCGTCGTCGTCGAACAGCTCGGTGCGGTACTCCAGCACGGTCCGCAGACCCTGCTCGTTCTCCCGTACGGCCACGGTGAGGTCGAACTTCGCGGTGGCGAGCGGCACCTCCACGGCGCTGACCTCGAGGCCGTCCAGGCGGGGCGGGGCCGCTTCCCGGCCGTACACGAACATCACCTGGAACAGCGGGCTGAAGCCGGGCCGCCGGGGCGGGCGCAGCGTCTCCACCACCGTGGAGAACGGCAGCTCCTCCCGGCTCAGCGCGTCCAGCACGGCGGTGCGCACCCGCTCCAGCAGCGTGGCGAAGGACGGGTCGTCGTCCAGCCGGGCACGGATCGCCACGGTGTTGAGCAGCAGGCCGACGAGCTGCCGCGCCTGCGGACCGCGTCGGCCGGCCACCGGCGTGCCGACCACCACGTCCCGTTCGCCGGTCCACCGGGCCAGCAGCACGTGCAGCACCGCCAGCAGCACCATGTACGGCGACACCCGCGCCCGCTGGCAGAACGCCGCCAGCGCCTCGGCCGGCACGTCCAGCGGCACGCTCAGCGTGGCGCCGGCGTCGGACGGCACCGCCGGGCGCGGCCCCCGGGTGGGCAGGTC
>NZ_CADEAU010000705.1 GCF_902825405.1 Micromonospora maritima
CGGCGACTCGGCCGCCACCCGCTCCGGCGGGGCGCCGCCGGTGTGTCCGGCCCGGATCAGCCACGCCTGCCGCGCGAGCTGGGCGTGCTGCGCGCGCACGAACTCCGCGTCCACCGGCTCGCCGTGGCCCGGCACCACCACCGTGGCCGGCGTGGTCAGCCGCAACAGGTCGGCCACCGCGTCCGGCCACCGCAACGGGTACGAATCCTCGAACGCCGGCGGTCCGCTCTGCTCCACCAGGTCCCCGGCCACCAGCACGTCCGCGTCCGGCACGTGCACCACCAGGTCGGCGTCGGTGTGCCCGGGCCCGGGATGGCGCAGCAGCACCCGCCGCCCGCCCACGTCCAGCACCGTCTCCTCGTGCACCGCGTGCGTCGGCGTCGCCAGCTCGGTACGCGCCAGCTCCTCGGCCAGCGCCGGTTGCTCGGCGCGCATCTCCTCGTACGCCGCCCGGCGCAGCGCGTCGGGGCCGTCGCGTAGCACCGCCACCGCCCGGGCGTGCGCGTACACCTCGGTGCCCGGCCCGGCGGCCAGGGTGACGTTGCCGAAGCAGTGGTCGAAGTGGTGGTGGGTGTTGACGATCGTCCACGGGTGCGGGGTCACCGCCCGGGCGGCCGCCGCCAGCTCGCTCGCCTGCCCGGCGGTGGAGAGCGTGTCGACCAGCAGCGCGGCGCCGTCGCCTACCACCAGCACCACGTTGACCCGCAGCAGCGGCTCGTGCAGCAGGTGCACGCCGGCGGCGATCTCCTCGAAGCGGACGGTCATGACGTGCCGGCGGCCCGCTCGACGAAGCGCCGCCGGTCGACGAGCGCCCGCTCGACGCGCCCCTGCGCGGCGACCGTGGGGCCGTCGGTCACGGTCACCTCGAAGACCAGCCGGCGACCGTCGACCTTGACCAGCTCGGCGTGGGCGGACACGGTCCGACCGACCGGGGTGGCCGCGCGGTGCTCCAGCTCGACCCGGACGCCGACGGTGGTGGACCCGGACGGCATCCGGGCCGACAGGGCCGCCACCGTGGCGGCCTCCGCCAGCGCCAGCACCCGGGGGGTACCGAGCACCGGCACGTCCCCGGAGCCCAGCGCCCGCGCGGTGTCGGCGTCGGTCACGGTCAGCTCGACGCGGGCGGTCAGGCCCGGCGCGAACGGCGACTCCGGCTGCTCCTGCATGCGGCCGAGCCTAGTGCAGCGAGGTCCGGGCCGTCCGGTGTCCGGACGCCGTGGCGCCGGCCCTCCGACGGTCGGCGTCGGCCCGCCGGTGGCCCGCCGTTAACCTTGACCGCGATGGCCGTGCTGACAGATCCCCCGCCCCCCGCCCCCGCCGGACCGACCGCGTCCCCCGACGGCGGGCGCCGTCGTGTGATCGCGATGACCGTCTGGGGCATCGCCTTCGTGGCCGCGTGGCTCGCCATCGGCCTGCCCACCGACCCGGCGTACGCGTTCCTGTGGATCTGGGCCGGCACCGTCGCCTGGAACTCGGCCCGGCCGTGGCGCAGCCACCTCCGCTTCGCCCGGGACTGGATCCCGGTCGTGCTGCTGCTCGCCGCGTACAACCTGTCCCGCGGGTTCGCCGACAACGGCGCCACCCCGCACGCGATGGAGCTGATCGTCGCCGACCGCTTCCTGACCGGGTGGGCCACCGGTGGCGAGGTGCCGACCGTCTGGCTCCAGCAGCACCTCTACGACCCCGACCAGGTGCGCTGGTGGGACGTGCTGGTGAGCTGGATCTACTTCTCCCACTTCGTGGCCACGCTCGCCGCGGCCGCCGTGCTGTGGATGCGCAACCGGCGCCGCTGGATCGCGTACATGTCGCGGTGGGGTTTCCTCTGCGCGGCCGGCCTGGTCACCTACTTCGCCTACCCGGCCGCGCCGCCGTGGTGGGCGGCGCAGAACGGGCTGCTCACCGAGGTGGCGCGGATCTCCACCCGGGGGTGGAAGGAGATCGGCATGCACGGCGCGGGCAACCTGCTCAACGCCGGGCAGATCGCCTCGAACCCGGTGGCCGCCATGCCGTCGCTGCACACCGCCTTCGCGCTGTTCGTGGTGCTGTTCTTCCTCCGCTCGGTGCGCAGGCGGTGGTGGCCGCTGATGCTGGCGTACCCGCTGGCCATGACGTTCACCCTGATGTACAGCGGCGAGCACTACCTGATCGACGTGCTGGTCGGCTGGGCGTACGTGGGGATGACCTTCCTGGTCGTCGGCCTGGCCGAGCGCTGGTGGGCGGCGCGGCGGGCCCGCCGCGCCGAGGCCGGCGAGCCG
>NZ_CADEAU010000706.1 GCF_902825405.1 Micromonospora maritima
CCGGCGCCGGTCCAGCAGCGCCCGGACCGGCACCTCCAACGCGCCGGCCGCGCGCATCAGCGGCCGGTTGGCGCGTACGGTGCCGCCGTGGCCGAGCACCTCGGCGGTACGCGGGTCGTGCGGCAGCCGGGCGATCACCGGCAGCCGCAGCGCCTTGCTGATCTCGCTGGTGCCGTGCCCGTCCCCGACCACGAGCAGGCGCAGGGTGCCCGGCGGGACCCGGTGTTCGGCGAGGTCGCGTTCGATGGCCCGGACGGTGGCCCGGGTGGCGGAGAGGTCGGGCAGGTGCGCGCGGGTCACCAGCAGCACCACCGCGGCGGCCCGGAGCAGCGGCCACGGTGGACCACCGACCGCCAGCCGGCCGCAGTCGACGAGCACGTCGTAGGGCGGCACCCCGCGCTCCAGCCCGGTGAAGTAGTCGGCGAACCGCTGCCAGAGGGGGATCACGCTGCCGGCCTGGGCCGGGTCGACCACGCCGGGCAGCAGCAGCCGCTCCCGGCGCGGCGCGTCCAGGTCGACAAGTTGGGACCAGAACGCGCTCTCCAGGCTGCCGTCGCGCAGCTCGCCGACGGCCAGCTCGCCGATGCCGCGGGGACCGTCCAACGCCCCGCCCAGGTAGCCGGCGAGGATCGAGCCACCGGCGGGGTCGCACTCGGCCAGCACGAGCCGGCGGTGCCAGCTCAGTGCCGCGGCCAGCGCGGTGGTGGTGACGCCAGGCGAGCCCTTCGCCGAGACCAGGGCGATGATCGCCATCAGGCGGCCTCGGTGAGCACGAGCGCGATCCGGTCGTCGGCGGCCAGCGCCACCACGGCCGGCACGTCCCGTACGGACAGCGCCAGGTAGACGACCGTGTCGTCGTTCTGCGGCGTCGCGGTGTCGATCACGGTGCCCTCGAAGCGGGTGCCGCCGCCGCGCGCCGCCTCGCTGCCGGTGGCGCTGGTGTCCGGCGTGCTGACCAGCAGCACCTTGTCGCCGGGGTGCAGCTTGCGGGCCGGCACCTGGTCGGGCTCCAGGCCGAGCGCGATCTGCTGCTGGCCGGGGCCGAGCAGCGGGGCGTCGGTGAGCTGGGCCGGGGTGAGCAGCGTGCCCGGGGTGAGCCGCACCGCGGCCCGCAGGCCGAGCACGTCCTTCATCCGGTCGGCCGGCACCGGCCGCAGCTCGCGCCCGCCGGAGACGCGGACCGGCACCAGGTCCGCGGCGGTGAGCTGCTGGCCCACCTCGACCGGCCGCGCCACCGCCAGGTAGCTGCCGGTGGACCGCACCGAGGTGACCGCGAACGCCGCGCCCAGCCCGCCGACCGCGATCAGCAGGATCGCCAGGCCCAGCAGGCCGGGGCGGATCCGCCGCTGCCGGACCACCTTGGGGGGCGCCACCGGCGCCTCCACCGGGGTCCCGTTCCGGGACGCCACCACACTCATCGGGTCACCACCTGAAGTTCGTTGATCTGCACCGGGACCACACCGCTGACCCGGCTCTGGGGGATCACGCCGCTCTCCCCGCCGCCGGACCACTCCACGGTCCAGAAGGTGGTGGCGCTGACCCGGTACGTGGCCGCCTTCGGGTAGCCGTGGGGGAGGCCGCAGTCGGGCGAGGCCGCGCCGGCGTCCGGCCCGTCGGCGTCGTAGGGCGTGCCCGGTCCGTGGCAGGTGACGTCGATGTCGTCGGACATGTGCCAGACGATCCGGTCCACCTTCGCGGTGATCTCGACGGTCAGGCCGCGGTCGGAGGCGGAGGCGTGCAGCGGCCCGAAGTAGGACGCCCCGGGGCTGGCCCACATCCAGACCGGCAGGCCGACCAGCCCGGGTCCCTTGCTGCGCCGGGGTGCGACGGCCACCCGGGGCGGCAGCAGCGAGATCGAGGCCAGCGCGCGGCGGGCCAGTTCCTCCGGGTCGGGCGGCGTGCCGTAGCCGGGCGGCGGGGCGGCGAGCAGGACGTTGCCCTGCTGGCCGGTGGCGCCGCCGATGCAGCTGGCGGTGTACCACTGCTGACCGGCAGGCGCGGGGAGCTGGGGCTCGGTCAGCTTGTAGTAGCACCCGTCGCCGTTGTTGAACCAGCCGAGCAGGTCGTCGTAGCACTTGACGACCTGGCCGTTCCACTGGCACTTGGCGGTGCCGCCGCCGTTGCCGCCCCCGCCGCCGTCGTTTCCGCCGCCCGGTCCGCCGCCGCCGCCCGGGACGCCCGGGTCGTCGTCCCAGACGTCGCAGTCGGTCTGGTCGGGCGGGCAGGAGCCGCCGGGGTCGGC
>NZ_CADEAU010000707.1 GCF_902825405.1 Micromonospora maritima
AGCGGAGATCGTCGACCGGGGTGGCCACGGGCGTGTCCGGCGGGCCGGCCGGGTCCGGGGTGTCCGCCTGGTTGCCGAAGGCGTCCCACGACTCGCCGGTGGAGATGCTGCGGGTGGCGCGGGTGAGCAACTCCGCGTCGAACCCGGCGGGTTCGACGGCGGCCGGCGGGGTGGCGGCGGGCCGGTCCGGTGTCGGCGCCTCGGTGGCCGGTTCCGGATGCCGCTGCGCGGGCGGGACGGTGGCCCGGGCCACCGTGGCGGAGGGCCGCTCCGGCCGGCGGATCACCAGCGAGGCGGCCGGGATCTCCACGCCGGCGGTGACCCCGCCGCCCGTGGTCGCGGCCAGGTGGACCGTCCAACCGTGCCGGCGGGCCAGCCGCCCCACCACGAACAGGCCGAGCACCTCGGTCGGCGCGAGGTCGAGCCGTTCCCGCCGGGTGAAGCGGGCGTTCTCCTCGGCGAGCCGCTCCGCGGTGAGACCGATGCCGTGGTCGACCACGGTCAGCCGGGCGCCCCCGTCGGTCAGCTCGCCGGCCACCACCACGCGGGTGTGCGGCGGCGAGAAGGAGGTGGCGTTCTCCATCAGCTCCGCCAGCGCCAGCACCAGGTCGCCGACGATCGCGGGCGCGGCCGAGACGCCGGGCGGGACCTGCACGTCGACCCTGGTGTAGTCCTCGATCTCACCGAGCGCGAGCCGCACCACGTCGGCCAGCGGGACCGGCGCCACGTGCCCGTCCGAGCCGGTGGCGCCGGAGAGCACCACCAGGCTGCCGGCGTTGCGGCGCAGCCGGCTGGAGATGTGGTCCAGCCGGTAGAGGTGCTCCAGCCGCGCCGGGTCGGCCTCCTGCCGTTCCAGCCGGTCGATGAGCGCGATCTGGCGGCCCACCAGGTTCTGCGTACGTCGGCCGACGTGGCCGAACATCTGCGCCACGTTGCGCCGGCCGGCCACCTGCCGTTCGACCAGCCGCGCGGCGGTGTGCTGCACCCGTTCGAACGCGCGGGCCAGGTCGCCGATCTCGTCCCGGGCGTCGACGTCCACCGGGTCGAGGCGTACCGGTGGCACCGACTCGGCCTCGTCGTCGGCGACCCGGGTCAGCTCGGCCTCGGCGACCCGGGCGACGCGCTCGGCGGACCGGGTGAGCCGGCTCAGCGGTCGGGCCACCGTCCGTGCCACGGCCATGCTCAGCAGCACCACGAGGAGCAGGATCACGATCGCCGCGACGCTGACCAGCCAGGCCGCGGTCAACGCGGTCCGCTTCTCGGTGCGGGTCTCCGCGATCACGTCCGCGACGACCTTCTTCTCCACGAACTGGCCCAGGGTGATCATTGAGCGCACCGAGGGGAAGAGCGCGTCCAGGGGTACCGGCGCGATCGCCCCGATCGGGTCCCGGACGCTGTCGACCAGGAACGTCGGGCTGGTCCGGGCCGCCACCGCCGCGTCGTCCAGCTGGGCCAGCTTGAACTGCTCCGGCGTGATGAGCTTGCGGAACCGCTGGTTGTCCACGTTGAGCGCGGCCATGCAGGCGATGTACGAGCCGGCCACCTTCGCGTCGCCGGTCGCCTTGACCAGCACGATCTGGGTGGCGCAGGAACTCAGCCCCTCGTCGGCGCGCAGCAACGCGTCCAGGGCGAGCACCTGCCGCCCGGCCGCGGTGTCGGTGTCCACCTGGAACGGCAGTCGCAACGACTCGATCAGGGCGGTGTCGACCGCGGCGAACGCGGTGAGGATCTGTTCCGGTGCGGCCCGGCCGGCGAGCACGGCGGTGCGGACGTCGGCCAGCGTGCGTACCCCGTCGAGGGCCGCGCGGACCGGCGCGGGCAGGGTCTCGGCGCGCAGGTCGGCGACCCGGTCGTCGACGGTGACGGACTTCTGGACCAGTTCGGTGCGGGTCACCCGGCCGAGCAGCAGCCCGATCGAGAGCAGGCGTTCCTGCTGGAGGTCCTGGACCAGGCTGCCGATCCGGCTGGCGACGCGGACCGTCTCGGCGGTGTCGGCGGCGCGCTCCGCGGTGGCCACCCGGTCGATGACCACCGGCACGGCCAACCCGACCATGCTCAGCAGCGGGATGATCACCAGCAGGGCGAGCTTGCCCCGGATCCGCAATCTAGCGAGCAGCATCGAACGGCCTCCACCGCTCGGCGTCGCCGCCGCCCACCGCCACCGGCTGGCGGTCGGCGGACCGGGTCGCGACCGGCGGGTCCGGGCGGACCGTCGGCGGCCGCCCGGGCT
>NZ_CADEAU010000708.1 GCF_902825405.1 Micromonospora maritima
CGAAGGCGGGCAGGCACGGGTTCGGGCCGGTCGAGCCGACCCGGACGAGCGAGGCGGGGCCGGGCGCACCGCCCGACCCGGCCCCGTCCCGACGGACGTTCCCGGACGACCGGGCGGACGGCGACCTCGGCGACAACGCGCTGGAGGAGGCGACCGGGATGCGCCCGGAGACCCGTCCCTGAGCGTGGCCCTCAGGAGCCGGTGCCGTCCTCACCCGGCCGGCCCGGCGCCGACGGCTCGTTGTCCGGCACCGGCGAGTCGGCCACCGGGTGCCCGGTGTCGTCCACCAGGTCCGGCGCCATGCTGCCGCCGTGCGCCTCCTCGGCCTCCCGGGTCGCCCCGGGGTCCCGGCCGGCCTCGTCCCGTCGTTCGTCCACGGCTCCCCCTCGTTCGTCGACGACAGCGGCGGTACCCGGCAGCCGGGTGGGGAAACCTTCAGGCCCGCGCGGTGGCCGGGGCGACATCGAGCAGGGCGGCGAGGTGGGCGGCGTCCCGCTGGGCCTGGTCGCCGCAGCAGTTGTTCATCAGCACGTGCAGCTCGGCGCACTGGTCGGCCAGCTCGCGCAGCAGCACCGACCAGTGCCGCAGCTCCCGCTCGCCGTAGGCGTAGCGGAACCGGTCCTGCTTGTCGCCGCTCTCCCAGGCCGTGCTGTGCCCGTGGAAGCGGATCACGGCCAGGTCGGTGGTGGCGACGAGGATCGGTGGCACCGAGGAGGCGTGCCCCTGCGGCATGTCCACGCAGGCGTAGCCGAGCCCGTTCTCCCGCAGGAACGTCACGGTGTCCACCACGGCGTCCTCGGTGAACCACGAGGAGTGTCGCAGCTCGACGGTGACCGGCCAGGGCCGGCACCGCCGCGCCGCGGCCAGGATCCGCCGCCGGGCCGCGTCGCCGCGGGCCAGCCAGGGCGGGAACTGCAACAGCACCGCGCCGAGCCGGTCGGCCGCCGCGAGCGGCGCCAGCGCCGCGTGGAACCGGTCCCACAGCTCGTCGTACGCACCGGCGGGCAGGTCCCGCCAGCGGACCCGACTCGGCCCGCCGTCCGGCCGCAGGTCCCGCGGCAGCGCGTCGACCGGGGTGTGGTGGCCGGTGAAGAGCCGGAACGCCTTGACGTCGAAGGTGAACCCGGGTGGGGTGGCGGCGGCCCAGGCCGTCGTCGTCTCCGGAGCCGGCACCGCGTAGTACGAGGTGTCCACCTCGACCAGACCGAAGTGCTCCGCGTACCAGCCCAGCCGGCCGGCCGGGGTGTTGACCCCGCGCGGGTACCAGCCGGAGCGGACCAGCATCTGGTCGGCCCACGAGGACGTGCCCACCTTGATGACACCCATGTCATTCAGTTGACCGCCACCCGGACGGATCGGCAACCGGAGGCTCCGGTGTGGAGCCTCGGAACTGTCGGTCCGAGGTCGTACGGTGACGTCGGGTCGTCGAACGGAAGGGCGGGCGGGATGGACGTCAGCGACCAGGTTCTCACCGGCGAGCGGGCGGATCTGCTCGCCGCCCTGCGCCGGCACCGCGGTTTCCTGCGGCAGACGGTGGCCGGGCTCGACGACGAGCAGGCGGCACGCCGGAGCACGGTCAGCGAGCTGTGCCTCGGCGGAATCGTCAAGCACGTGGCGATCACGGAGCGGATGTGGGCCCGGTTCGCGGTGGGCGGGGCCGAGGCGATGAGCAGCGAGCCGGTCGACTGGGCCGGCCAGTTCCGGATGGACCCGACCGACACGCTCGCCGGGCTGCTGGCCGAGTTCGACCGGGTGGCCGCCGGGACCGACGCCCTGGTCGCCACGCTCGACCTGGACGCGGCGCACGCCCTGCCCGACCAGCCCTGGTTCGAGCGCGGCGCCGCCTGGACGGTGCGCCGGGTGCTGCTGCACCTGGTCGCCGAGATCTCGCAGCACGCCGGCCACGCCGACATCATCCGCGAGTCCATCGACGGGGCGAAGACGATGGGCTGACCGGCGACGTGACCCACCTCACCGTCCCGGCGCGGCCGATGGTGTGACACCAGGCCAGGTGGCGGCGCTGAGGGTCACGAGATGGACGCACCCCGCCTGGACCAGGAAACCGTCGAGCGGCTGCTCGTCGGTTCCGCCGACGGGCCGCGACCGCTCGCCCGTCTCCTCGACGCCGTCCGGGTCCCGCCGCGCACCGGCGAGGTCACCGGCGAGGCCGCCGCGGTGGCCGCCTTCCGGCAGGCGCGGGCCGGCGACCCCGACGCGACCGCGTC
>NZ_CADEAU010000709.1 GCF_902825405.1 Micromonospora maritima
GGCCACCTCCTCGGGCCGGGTGACCGCTGTGGGCACCAGCACGCCGGCGGCGCCGGCGGCCAGCGCCGCCGTCATGTCCCGCCCGATGTCGCCGACCACCACGCAGCGGGTGGCGACGGTGCCGAGCGCGCCGGCCGCCTCGTGCACCAGTCCCGGTGCGGGCTTGCGACAGACGCAGCCATCTCCGTCGTCGTGCGGGCAGATGGCCCAGTGGTCGAACGGGCCGAGCAGCTCCTCGACCCGGGCGTGGACCCGACGCATGTCCTCGGCGGTGAAGTACCCCCGCGCCAACCCCGACTGGTTGGTCACCACGGCCAACCGCAACCCGGCCGCCCGCAACCGGTCCAACGCCTCCCGCGCCCCCGGCACCGGCCGCACCTTCTCCGGATCCCCGTTGTACGGCACGTCCTCGACAAGCGTGCCGTCCCGATCGAGCAGCACCGCGTCGTACAGGCCGGACGAGCGCCGGCCAGAACCCGGGCCAACCCCGGCTGACCTGCACTGATCCCGCTCGTGGTCCGGTCGCACGGGCGGCGGGTTCCCGAGGCCCCGAGGAGTAAACGTCACCTTCGGCGGAGCCCACCCCGCCGGCGCCGCACGGGCCGGTCCACGCCTACCACGCCCGGCCCGCTGCGGCGATACCCGCCGCCCCGGAGAAGCTAACCCGTCCGCCGTTAGCGGCGGACCCGCTGGGGGTACCGGAGAGTGGTGGCAGTTGTGGAAAGAGTGATCGACGCACCCCCGGACCAGGTCTTCGAGGTGCTCGCCGACGGGTGGACGTACAGCGACTGGGTGGTCGGGACCGCGCACGTCCGGGACGTGGACGACGACTGGCCGCGAGTCGGCAGTCGGTTGCACCACCGGGCCGGCCCCTGGCCCTTCTCGTTGCAGGACGCGTCCACGGTGCTGGAGTGCCACGCGCCGCACCGGCTCGTGCTGCGGGCCGGGCTGTGGCCGGCGGGTGAGGCGATCGTGGCATTCGTCCTGGAGCCACTGGACGACGGGCGTACCCGGGTGACGATCGGCGAGGACTTCGCCGCCGGTCCGCTGCGCTGGGTCCGCACCAAGCTCAACGATCTGGTGCTGCACCTGAGGAACAAGGAGACGCTGGCCCGGCTGTCGGACATCGCCACGCGACAGAAGCCGGACCGGTGATCGTGCGGTCGCGGGGCGTCTGTGCGGACCCCGTCAGGCGGACTGGCTACCCTCTCTGGTGAACCTGTCGGCCGACCGAGGAAGTCCGTGATGATCGAACCCGTGCAGTTGCCCGCGCCGTGGGCGGACGCGCGCCTGACCGTCGTCGTTCCGACCTACAACGAGGCGGGCAACCTCCCGGTGCTGGTCGAGCGCCTCCTCGCGCTGCCGCTGCCGGGGCTGAAGGTGCTCGTCGCGGACGACAACTCCCCCGACGGCACCGGTGAGGTGGCCGACAAGCTGGCCATCGAGCACCCCGACCGGGTGATGGTGGTGCACCGCCCCGGCAAGGAGGGCCTCGGCCGGGCGTACGTGGACGGGATCACCCGCGCGATCGACGACGGCGCGGAGTTCGTCGCCCAGATGGACGCCGACCTGTCGCACCCGCCGGAGGCGCTGCCCGGCATGCTCGGCGCGTTGCTCTCCACCCAGGCGGCCGTGGTCATCGGCTCCCGCTACGTGCCCGGCGGCGAGCTGGACGAGAACTGGCCGCTCTACCGCCGCGCGCTCAGCGGCTGGGCGAACCTCTACGTGCACACCCTGCTGCGGGTGCGGATCCGGGACCTGACCGCCGGCTTCAAGATCTGGCGGGCCGACGCGCTGCGCGCCATCGGGCTGGACCGGGTGCAGTCCAACGGCTACAGCTTCCAGGTGGAGATGCACTACCTGGCCACCAAGCTCGGCCACACCATCCTGGAGGTGCCGATCCGCTTCGAGGAGCGCCGCGAGGGCGACTCGAAGATGACCACCGCCACCAAGATCGAGAGTGCGCTGATGCCGTTCAAGCTGCGCAGCCGGCACCGCAACCTCGACTCCTGACCTGACCTCCGTTCTGTCCGCTCGCCGAAGCATGCACGCTGCGTCGCCATGACACAGCGTGCATCTTCCTGTCTGAGCCGTACCGACGCCCGCGCCGCCGGCCGGCGCTCCACCGCCGGGACGAGGCGCGACCAGCCCAGGAGGGGCTCGTCAGGCCGGGGCGGTGCCCGCCGAGCCGGCGCGGCGCACGCGAGCCGAGGGGCGCCAC
>NZ_CADEAU010000710.1 GCF_902825405.1 Micromonospora maritima
GGGCCGGCTCGCCGGCCTGGCGCCAGTGGTGGGCCAGCCGGGCCTGGTGCAGCTCGGCGGGGACGGCGGTGAGCGCCTCGGCGTAGCGGCGGTGCAGCGCGGCCCGCTCGGCGGGCAGCAGCTCGTGGGCGAGGATCTCGGCGACCAGCCGGTGCCGCAGCCGGTAGCCGTCGTCGGCGCCGACCAGAAGCCGGTGCGCCACCGCCTCGCGGACCGCGTCGAGCAGCTCGTCCTCCGGCAACTTGACCACCTGGGCCAGCAGCCAGTGTTCGACCGGCTCCACCCCGGCGGCGACCGCGTGCACCACGGCGTGCGCCGGCTGGGGCAGCGCGTCGACCCGGTCCAGGAAGACCTCGCGCAGCGTGTCGGAGAGCCCGTCGCGGCCGTCACGCCGGTCGCGGGCCAACTCCTCCACCACGAACGGGTTGCCGCCGCTGCGCTGCCACAGCTGGTCGGCCGCCTCGGGGGGCAGGGGCGCGCCGACGACCGCGGCGGCCAGCTCGTCGGTGCCGGCGCGGTCCAGCGGCAGCAGGTCGATCACCCGCACCGACCGCAACCGGCGCAGCTCGGTCAGCACCCGGCGCAGCGGGTGCGCGCCGCGCAGCGACTCGGCCCGGATCGCGGCCAGCACGGACAGTTGCAGGTCGCCCAGGCCGGCGAGCAGGTAGAGCAGGAGCTGGCGGGTGCTCCGGTCGACCCACTGCAGGTCGTCCAGGACGAGCACCAGCGGCCGGCCGCCGGCCACCAGGTGCAGGCCCTGCGTGACCCGCTCCAGCAGCGCGCCGGCGCCGTCCGGGCCGGGGGTCTCCTCGTCGAAGACCTGCAACAGCCCGCGGACCGCCGAGGTGGTGCGCGCCTCGGCCACGTCGGTGTCGATCCGGCGCAACGCCTGGCGCACCGGGTGCAACGGCGAGGCGTCGCCGATGTCCAGACAGGTGCCGGTGAGCACCAGGGCGCCCGCCTGCCGCAGCCGCTCGCCGACCTCGGTCAGCAGCCGGGTCTTGCCCACGCCGCTCTCGCCGGTGAGGAACACCGCGGCCGTCTGGCCGGGAGCGACGTCGTCGAGCAGCGCCGACCGCAGCGTCGCCATGGTCCCGACACGGCCGACGAGCGGTGCGGTGTCCACATCGCTGGCCATGGGACGCAGCCTAGTCACAGGTCCCCGCACCGTTCTACGGGCTTACGGCCGCACTCGTACTCCTCGCGTCGACTACACGACTAACGGTTGCGGGTGGTCGACATACGTCGTCCTACCGATCCCCCGAGGACCCGGTGGTGAAAGTCTCCGGTGGTCGTCAGGCACCGGACCAGGGAAAGGGTGGGTGCGATGTTGATCACCACGCCCGTGGGGAGTCGGGAAGCCGTCAGCGCCGCACGCTGGCCGGTGCCGGAGGAACGCCGCACCGTCACCGTCCTCTTCGTCGACATCGTCGGCTCGACCGGTCTGGTGGAGCGACTCGACCCGGAGGACGTGCGGACGTTGCAACGGGCCTACTTCGGCACCGTGTCCGGGGTGCTGCGCCGGTGGCGGGGCGTGGTGGAGAAGTACGTCGGGGACGCGGTGATGGCGCTGTTCGGCGCGCACGGCTGCGACGGCTTCGACGCGTACCGGGCGGTGCGGGCCGGGTTGGAGATCCAGGCCGCGCTGGACCGGCGGCCGGCGGGCGACACCCGGCTGCGGGTCCGCGTCGGTGTGGCGACCGGTGAGGTGCTCGTCGACCTGACCGGCGCGCACGACGGCGGCCACGGGGCGGCCAGCGGGGCGGTGATCACCACCGCCGCCCGACTGCAGGAGTACGCCCCGCCCGGCGGCGTCGTGGTCTGCCCGACCACCCGACGCGCGGTCGCCGGCCTGGTGGAGCAGCGTCCACTGGCGACGATGACGATGGCCGGCAAGGCCGAGCCGCTCGACGTCTGGCGGGTGACCGGGGTGTCCCGGCACCGGCCGGCGCGGCACCACGGTCCCCTGATGGGCCGCCGGCGCGAGCTGGCCGACGCGGCCGACGAGGTCGTCCGGGCGCTGCGGGAGCGGCGTCCCCGGTGGGTCTCCCTGGTCGGTCCGCCGGGCAGCGGGCGCAGCCGGCTGCTGCACGAGCTGACCCGTGCCGTGTCGCGGGTGGACGGCGCCGAGGTGCGCTGGTGCGTGGCGCACTGCCCGCCCTACCCGGACGGGGAGCTGGCGCCGCTGGCCGACCTGGTCCGCGCGCTGCTCACGCC
>NZ_CADEAU010000711.1 GCF_902825405.1 Micromonospora maritima
CCGGCTGCGGGCTCGCCGGACCGGCCGACGCGGGGGCGCCCTCCGGCTGGGCCGCGGTGGCGCCGGAGAGGCCCGCCGGACCGGAGCCGGCGTTGCCGCCACCGCCGAAGAAGATGCCGGCCCAGCCCTTCTTGAACACGCCGTCGGTGGGCTCCCGGCCGGTGCTCTCCGGCAGGAACGCCCGGGACAGGTCGTTCCAGGTGATCATCGGCACGATCGCGTCGACCCGCTGGTCCTGCGCGGCCAGCAGCAGGGCCAGGCCACCGCCGTACGAGCCGCCGACCACGCCGACGCGCGGGTCGCCGGACGCGTCCAGGCGGACCTCCGGGCGGGCGGCGAGCCGGTCCAGCAGCCGTTGCGCGTCCCGCACCTCGTAGTCCGGGTTGTCCAGGTGGATCTGGCCGCCGCTGCGGCCGAAGCCCCGGGCGGTCCAGGTGAGCACCGCGTACCCCCGGGCGACCAGGTCCTCGGCGTCGGAGCGGACCGACTCCTTGGTGCCACCGAACCCGTGCGCCAGCAGCACCGCCGGCACCCGGTTGCGGTCCGAGGCGTCGCCGGGCAGGTAGAGCGTGGTGTCCAGGTCGACCGGCTCGTCCCCGGCCGGTCCGGAGCGGACGGTCACCACGGCCGCCTCGGTCCGGAAGTCCGGGCCCTGCGGACGGACCGCCCAGACCAGGGCGGCGACGACCAGGACCACCACCACGGCGGCGGCGACGATCCGGCGCGGACGGCCGGCGAGGGCGCGCCGGACCCGCGCGACGGGTGATCTCATGCGGCACACGGTACGGGCCGCCGGCTGAGCGTTCCCTGAGATCCGCCGTACGTCCGTCCGGCTGGGCCGTTCGGCGCGCGCCCCCCGTCGTCCGCAGAAGGTCCAGACCATCCCAGCGGGACGTATTCGGATCACGTGAATTCACATCTACACCCGCAAATCACCGTCGATGTCGCGTCTCGTCACGTCGATCGAACTCTGAGTATTCGCCCCCTCGACGCTCTGTCATTCCTACCGAAGTGACGTGAAGCCGACTCATCGACCGAGGTTCCGACCCCGCCCGGTTCGGCTACTTTTCCGGTCCGGTGCACGGGACTGCGTACGGCGACCTCCCGGCGTACCACATCACGCTGCCGTCGCCGGAGGAGACAGACCATGACAGTTCCCGCGCCGCGGGTCCGTCGGCGGCCCTCCGTACCGGGCCGTGTCCTGCCCCTGCTGCTGGTGCTGGCGCTGATCGCTCCACTCGGTCTGCTCTTCGCTCAGGTCTCCGGCACCACCGCCGACGACCACGACCTGGCGACCCGGGAACGCCTCGGGGTCCGCTACCTGCGCGCCCTCGGGCCGGTCACGGACGCGCTGGTCGAAGCCCAGGCCACCGCCGTCGCCGGGGCTCCGGTCTCCCGCGCGGCGCTCAACGCCGCGATCGAGCGGGCGGCCGAGGTGGACACCGAGGTCGGCGACGACCTGCGCAGTCACGAGCGCTGGGCCGGGCTGCGGGCGAAGCTGGAGGCGCTGCCGGACCGCGGGCTCGGCGACCCGGAGGCGGCCTACCGGGCGTACGGGGAGGCCACCGACCTGCTGCTGGCCCTCTACCGGAAGGTGCGGGAGAGCTCCGGCCTGATCCGCGACCCCCGGGCCGACTCCTTCTTCCTCCAGGACGGCATCGGCGGCGACCTGCCCACCGCGACCGTGCTGGCCGGCCGGCTCGCCGACCTGGTCCGGCTGGCCGCCGCCCGCCCCGCCGCCGAGCGGGCGAAGACCGGCGCCGAGCTGGCCGAACTGCGGGTGTCCGCGCTCGGCCCGGCCATGGACCTGGTCGCCGACCTGCGCTCGGCGGTGGACAGCTCGGAGAGCACCGACCTGGGCGCCAACGTGCTCACCCCGCTGGACACCTACCAGCGCTCGCTGGAGGCGTTCACCGCGTTCTCCGCGCCCGCCCCGGGACGCGCCGCGCCCAGCACCGACCAGCTCACCCGCGCCGGCCTGACCGCCCAGAACGCGGCCAAGGAACTTCGCACGGTGATCCTCGACCAGCTCGACGCGCTGCTGAAGGACCGGCTGGACACGCTCGACCGGGACCGGCTCCTCGCCCGGATCGCGGCCCTGGTGGCGGTGGCGCTGCTGGCCGGGCTCGCCGTCGTCCAGCTCGCCGCGCTGCGCCGGGGCCGGCACCGGTCCGCCGAGTCGCGGGAGCCGGCCGAGCCCGGGCGG
>NZ_CADEAU010000712.1 GCF_902825405.1 Micromonospora maritima
AGGGTCACCGGGCCCGGTGGTCCCACGGCCTCGGCGACCACCTCGGCCAGCAACGCGCCCAGCGGCCGGGCCAGCCCGTGCCGGCCCCGTTCCTTGTACGCCAGCAGCCCCTCCCGCAACGCGCCCCCGTACGGCCCGAGGGCGACGCAGGGCGGCAGGTCCGGCGGCGCCGGGTCGGGGCGGGTCGAGGTGGGGCGCAACGACTCCAGCTCGGCCACGCAGCGCGGGCAGAAGCCCTGCCGCAGCCCCGGGGACCGCGCGGCGCAGCCGGCGCACCCGGCGGGCAGCACCAGATCGGTCAGGTCCGCCCAGAGCCCACCGAGGTCCGGCACCGCCACCTCAGTAGAGGAAGAACGGTGCGGTCGGGTTGGCCGACCGACCGCCGGCCGGCACGTCCAGCACCTGTTCCGGCGTGACGAAGTCGATCGGGTTGTTGCGCCAGGCGCCACCGTTCGTCTCGAACATGAAGGAGAGCGCCGGCAGGCCGCTGTCGCCACCGCCCGGGTACGCCGCCAACTGGGACACCGGCGCACCGATCTCGGAGGCCAGCGGCGGTTCCCAGGCGCCGTCCACGGTGAGCTGGTGGATGGCCGAACGCCGGTCCGGGTCGTTGCCGGCGATGACCAGCTCGTTCTCCGTGATCCAGTCGACCGCGGTCACGCCGGTGAGCTGCGTGGGCAGCGGGCGGGGCTGCCCCAGGGTCACCACACCGCCCTCGACGTTCACCGGCGCGACGTAGACGACGCCACCGCTGACCAGCGCGATCCGGTGGCCGTCGAGGGACCCCGCGACCGCCGTCACGTTGCCGGAGACGTTCAGCGGCACCGGGCTCGTCCGGGCCGTCCCGTCGAACCGGTACAGCTTGCCGTCGGCCGCCACCAGGCCCGCCGGGCGGCCCTTGGCCAGCGAGCGAAGCCAGGTGGGTCGGCTCATCGAGCGGAAGCTGTCCGTGCCGACGGTGAACACCGCGACGGGCGACGAACCGGTGCCGACCTTGAGCCGCTGCCGTCCCGACCCGGTCACCACAAGCGCCGCGAGCACCTGGTCGTCGGCCCGGGCCAGCGACGCGGAGACCACGTTCCGGTTCTGCGCGGCCGGCAACGGGACCGGCTCCCGCCGCTCGTCGCCGATGGCCAGCGGGTGGATGGCCCCGTCGTAGACGCTGAACCGCGTCGGGGGTGCGCCGCGCGGGTAGGCGGGGCGCGTCGCGCGCTCGCGTTGCAGGTCGACGCTGAACCGCTTCTGATTCTGGATCTTGAGGTCGAGCTGGCCGGTCAGCTCCGGCAACGACCACGCCAACTGGGTGCCCAGCCGGGCCAGCCGCTCCTCGTTGGCCCCGGGCATGGTCAGGTTGACCTCCCACTGGGAGTCCTGCCCGGTGGCGTTGTTGATCGGCCGGGTGCCGTCGGGCAACCCGGTCACCCCCGGGGACAACCAGTCGGACGGACCGTCGGCCAGCCACTTCACCACCTCGGTGACCCGCCGCTCGGCCGGCACCGACGAGGGCAGGTAGCGCAGGTCGGGCACGAGGCGGGTCAGGTCCGAGTTCCAGAAGTAGACGGTGCGCGAGCGGTAGTACTCCCGCAGCGCCGTGTCGGTGGTCAGCAGCACGTTCGGCAGCTCGGTGATCAGCAGCCCGGCCCCGGTCGGCCCGGCCCGGCGCAGCTGGAACGGGTACTCGGTCTCGGTGGCCCCCGGCGGGCCGAGCGTGCCGTCGGCGCGCAGCACGCCGACCTGCTGCACCTTGATCGTCACCGTGAAGATGCCCTGCGGGTTGGCCGGGGTGCTCTCCGGCTTGGCCCGGAGCCGGACCACGGTCAGCTCGACCTCGCTGGTCTGCGGCTTGCCGGGCAGCAGGTCGCGGGCCTCCTCGGCGAGGAACGACCGGGCCCGGGTGTACGCCTGGTCGCGCTCTCCGGCGGCCGCCGCACGCAGGTAGTTCTCGATGAACGGCACCGGCTCGTCGGCGTCGCCGGGCGCGGGCGGCGGGGCCGGGCTGCCGTTGAGCGAGCCGGCCTCGGCGGCGGGCACCGAGCCGTCGACCTGGACGTCCGTCTCGGCCGGGATGCCGCACCCGACCAGGCCGGCGGGAAGCAGGAAGCCGGCCAGCAGCACCGCCACCAGACGACGCCTCATCGGGTCACCTCTGCCTTGTCGACGTCGGCGGCGGCGGGGCCAGATCGGAAGAGCGTCGTGTAG
>NZ_CADEAU010000713.1 GCF_902825405.1 Micromonospora maritima
GTCGCGCGCCACCACGAGCAGCTGGGCGGGGGTGCGGTGCGGCAACACGTGCGCGGGCACCGTGGGCGCCTGGGCCGGGCTGGTCGGCATGGGTGTCTCTCCTCCGCGTGTGGCCGGGGCGGGCGGTCGCGCGACGGGAGCCGTCGCCCGGTCGCCCGGAGCGGTCGGTGCGGAGGAAGACGCACCTCAGGTGGCGGCCGGCCGGGTGTGGACGCTTCCCCACACCCACACCCGGCCGGCGTACCGGCGGGTCCGTCGCCCGCCGCCCGGGGGTCGTGGGCGGCGGGCGACGACCTGCCTGTCGGGCTCGGACTCGCGACTGTCCGAGGCCCGGTGCGGCCCGCGGAGCCGCACCTTCCGGAGGCCGGTGCCGCGAAACACCGTCTCCGGAGCCGTGGAACGAGGTGCGCGACCCGGGGGTCGGAATCGAACACTCGTTCTAACTACCCTGACAGTACACCTCCCCACCGACGAAAACGCAACGTGTGACGCGCCGGGGACACGCCGGCGCCCCGCCGGATTCCCAGCCGGGGCACAGCAGGGGCAAAGGAGAACCGGAACTGGCCGGCCCAGGGTTCTACCCATGAGCGTCAGCCGTACCGAGAAGACCCTCCGGTGACCGCCGCCGTGGCCGGCCGGCGCGCCCCGCGCCGCCCGCTGCCGACCGCCCCCGCCTGGTGGGCCGACGTCGCCGGCGCCCTCGCGGTGCTCAGCCTGCTGGTCGTCGCCGCCCTCTGGACCGCCGACCGCGGCGTGCAGGAGCTGCTGGCCGGCGTGGCCACCGGGCTCACCTCGCTCGGCCGGCTCGCCGGCCTGGTCAGCGCCGACCTGATGCTGATCCAGGTGGTGCTGATGGCCCGGGTGCCGCTGCTGGAGCGCCGCTTCGGCCAGGACCGGATCGCCCGCTGGCACCGGCTCGCCGGCTTCACCTCGTTCCACCTGCTGCTGGCGCACGTGCTGTTGACCGTGCTCGGGTACGCCGGCACCGCCCGCCGGGGGGTGTTCGCCGAGACCGGGGACCTGGTCCTCACGTACCCGGGGATGCTGTTGGCCACCGCGGCACTGGCGCTGCTGGCGCTGGTGGTGGTGACCTCGGTCCGCGCGGCCCGGCGGCGGCTGCGCTACGAGTCCTGGCACCTGCTGCACCTCTACGCCTACCTGGGCGTCGCGCTGGCGCTGCCGCACCAGCTCTGGACCGGCGCCGACTTCCTCGCCTCGCCGCTGGCCCGCGCCTACTGGTGGACGGTCTACCTGCTGGCGCTGGCCAGCGTGCTGGTCTGGCGGCTCGGCCTGCCCGCCTGGCGCTCGCTGCGCCACCGGATCGAGGTGGCCGCGGTGGTCGCCGAGGCGCCCGGGATCACCTCGGTCTGGCTGCGCGGACGGGACCTGCACCGGCTGCCGGTACGGGCCGGACAGTTCCTGCTCTGGCGGTTCCTGGACGGCCCCGGTTGGTCCCGCGCCCACCCGTACTCGCTGTCCGCGCCGCCGCAGGGGGACCTGCTCCGGATCACGGTCAAGGACCTGGGCGACGGCAGCGCCCGGGTGCGCGCCCTGCGCCCCGGCACCCGGGTGCTGATCGAAGGGCCGTACGGGCGGCTCACCGGCCAGCACTGGCGGGGCGACGGGATCACGCTGCTGGCCTGCGGTGTCGGGCTCACCCCGCTGCTGGCGCTGCTCTGGGAGCTGCCGTACGCGCCCGGCGAGGCGGTGCTCGTCCACCGCGCCCGTACCCCGGAGGACCTGGTCTTCTCCGCCGAGCTGGACCGGCTCGTCGCCGAGCGCGGGCTGGTGGTGCACCGCCTGGTCGGTCCCCGGGCGGCCCGGCCGTCCTGGCTGCCGGCGTACGCCGAGGGGCTCTCCGACGCCGAGGCGCTGCGCCGGCTCTCCCCCGACGTGGCCGGACACGACGTCTTCCTCTGCGGCCCGGACGGCTGGGTCGACGCCGTCCGCGCCGCGACCCGCGCGGCCGGGGTGCCCGACGCGCACGTCCATCACGAACGTTTCGCCTGGTGACAGGCGCGAAGGGAGGATCCGTGCGACGGATCACCATCTGGCTGCTGTCCACCGTGGCGGCGCTGGTGCTGCTGTTCAGCTACCGGACCAGCACCATGGGGGCGGGCGGGGAGACGAGCGCGGTCGCCGGTGGCGACCCGGCCGGCGGCGCGTGGAGCGGCACGGACGGCGGCGCCACCGGGTCG
>NZ_CADEAU010000714.1 GCF_902825405.1 Micromonospora maritima
GGCGCCGACACCCCCGGCCTGGCTCCGCTGCTCGACGAGCACGGCGCCGACGGGCGGGTCACCGCCGCCGCCTGCGACATGACCGACCGTACGGCCGTCGCCGCGCTGCTGGACTCGCTGCCCGACCTGACCGCCGTGGTGCACGCGGCCGGCACCGACCAGCTCACCCCGCTGACCGGCACCACCCTCGACGAGTTCGCCCACGTGGTCGCCGGCAAGGTACTCGGCGCGCTGCACCTCGACGAGTGCCTCGCCGACCGGCCGCTCACCGCGTTCCTGCTCTTCTCCTCCGTCTCCGGCACCTGGGGCAGCGCCGGGCAGTGCGCGTACGGCGCCGGCAACTCGCTGCTCGACGCGCTCGCGGTGCACCGCCACGACCGGGGCCTGGCCGCCACCGCCGTCGCCTGGACCGCCTGGGGCGGCGCCGACGGCATGGCCGCGAAGAACGCCGCCACCGAACAGTTGCACCGGATGGGACTGCCCACCATCGACCCCCGGCGGGCCCTGCTCGCGCTGGACCGGGCGATGGACCGACCCACACCCGGCGTCACCGTCGCCGACGTCGACTGGAGCCGCTTCCACCCGGCGTTCACGCTCACCCGGCCCAGCCCGCTGCTGTCCGACCTGCCGCAGGTGCGGGCGCTCGCCGAGGACGAGGCGGCCCGGGACGCCGCCGCGCCGGCCGGTGTCGCGGAGCCGCTGCGGCACCTGGCCGACCGGCCCGAGGCGGAGCAGGAACGGGAACTGCTGCGCATCGTCGACGAGCAGACCGCCCGCGTCCTCGGCCACGGCACCGCCGACGACCTGCGCGGCCGGCCGTTCAAGGACCTCGGCTTCGACTCGCTCACCGCGGTGGACCTGCGCACCCGACTGAACGAGGCCACCGGGCTGCGGCTGCCGTCCACTCTCGTCTTCGACCACCCGACCCCGGCCGAGCTGGCCCGACACCTGCGGGAGACCGCTTTCGGCGCCACGCCCGTCGCCTCCGCCGGGCCGGCCCGCGCCGCCGACACCGACGAGCCGATCGCGGTGGTCGGGATGGCCTGCCGCTACCCGGGCGGGGTCAGCGGCCCGGCGGAGCTGTGGCGTCTGGTCGCCGACGGCGTCGACGCGATCGGCGGGTTCCCCACCGACCGGGGCTGGGCCGTGCCCGCGCCGGACAGCGGCTACACCCCGGCCGGCGGATTCCTGCCCGAGGCCACCGGCTTCGACCCCGCGTTCTTCGGTATCTCGCCCCGCGAGGCCCTCGCGATGGACCCGCAGCAGCGGCTGACCCTCGAAGCCGCCTGGGAGGTGCTGGAACGGGCCGGCGTCGACCCGACCGGCCTGGCCGGCAGCCGCACCGGCGTGTTCGTCGGCGCCTCCACCTCCGGGTACGGGACCGGGCTGACCGAGGTGCCGGAGGGCACCGAGGGCTACCTGATGACCGGCGGGGCGCACAGCGTCATCTCCGGCCGGGTCGCGTACACGCTCGGGCTGGAAGGTCCGGCGGTCACCGTCGACACGGCCTGCTCGTCGTCGCTGGTCGCGCTGCACCTGGCCGGCGAGTCGCTGCGCCGCGGCGAGTGCGACCTGGCCCTCGCGGGCGGTGTCGCGGTGATGGCCACCCCGGACACGTTCGCCGAGTTCTCCCGGCAGGGCGGCCTCGCCGCCGACGGGCGGTGCAAGTCCTTCGCCGCCGCCGCCGACGGCACCGGCTGGTCCGAGGGCGTCGGCATGCTGCTCGTGGAACGGCTCTCCGACGCGCGGCGGCACGGCCATCGGGTGCTGGCGCTGGTGCGCGGCTCGGCCGTCAACTCCGACGGCGCGTCCAACGGCCTGACCGCGCCGAACGGGCCGTCGCAGCAGCGGGTGATCCGGGCCGCGCTGGCGGACGCGGGGCTGTCCACCTCGGACGTGGACGTGGTGGAGGCGCACGGCACCGGCACGACGTTGGGTGATCCGATCGAGGCGCAGGCGGTGCTGGCCACGTACGGGCAGGATCGGTCGACGCCGCTGCTGCTCGGATCGGTCAAGTCGAACATGGGTCACGCGCAGGCCGCCGCCGGCGTCGCCGGCGTGATCAAGGTGATCGAGGCGATGCGCCACGCGACCGTGCCGGCCACGCTGCACGTGGACGCGCCGTCGCCGCACATCGACTGGTCGGCGGGGTCGGTGGAGCTGGTGACCGAGGCTCGGCCGTGGCCGGTGGT
>NZ_CADEAU010000715.1 GCF_902825405.1 Micromonospora maritima
CCGCGAGATCCGGGCCGCCGAGGCGCACACCGGTGACCGGACGGCCGGCAAGGTCCGGGCCGCGCTGGGCCTGCCGCCCCGCCGCCCCGCCTGACCCGCACGCCGCCACCCCCGACCACCCGCCCAGCCCTTCGACCACCAGTCGAAGCCCCCGAGCCACCCGGCTCCGAAGCCCCGCGCCAATTGGCGGGACATCGCGTCCACATCACGAGAACCGCGAAGATCTTGGTACGAAAAGGGCCCCTCCAGGGGCCGTTCCGTACCAAGATCTCGAACCGGCGTGTTCGGTGATCAAGGAGTTCGGGTCCCGGACGAGAGTCGCGTCGACGGCTCACCGGCTCGACCGACGGGGCCGGGCGAGGGTGCGCACCCGCTCGGGCGGTCAGGCGGCGATCGCCGCCACCGCCAGCCCGGCGAAGGCCAGGGACAGCGCCGCGCCGGTCCAGCGCCGCCACCGGGGCGCGCCGACGACCCCGGGCAGTTCGCGCCATCGCCGCACGGCGGGTACCAGGGCCGCCCCGGTCAGCGCCGCGCCGACGGGCCAGAGCAGGCCCGGCACCAGCGACCAGTCGCCGAGCCGGTGCGCGAGGCCGAGGCAGACCAGCGCCCAGACGGCGGCGGAGAGCACGGTGATCCGGTCCGGTCCACGCCGGGCGGTGCTCCACAGCGACTGGGCGCCGAGGAACGTGAACACCAGCGCGAGCCCGGCGCCGATCCAGGCCGGCAGCCCGATCGACCCGCGCGCCGCGTCGCCGGTGACCCCGAGCAGCCGCAGGCCGAGCGCGTCCAGGTCGCGGGCGGTGTTGCCGAGCACCACGACGCCCCTACCGGCGGCGCGGTCGAAGCCGACGTACGCCCGGAAGCCGCCGGTGCCGCCGTCGTGCCAGACGATCTCCCGGTTGCCGTACCGGCTGGTGAACCAGCCGTAGCCGATCCGACGGTCGTCGCCGGCGTCGAAGCGGGGTGTGGCGGCGTCGGCGCCGGGGGCGGTGCCGGCGAGCATCGCGGCGGTGAGCCGGGCCAGGTCGAGCACCAGCGGGGCGGCCAGCGCGGAGTCGCAGCCGTGCCAGGTGAACTCCATCCGCATCCCGGTGCCCAGGAAGCCGGCGAACGTGACCAGGTCCCAGGCCGTCTTGAAGTCGCCCAGCTCCTCGACGTAGTCGATCCGGGTGCTGCCCTGCGGGAGATAGCCGAGCGTCTCGGCGAGAACCCGCTGCTTGCTGACCACCTTCGCGGCGTTGGCGGCGGGTTCGGCGAGCGTGGCGCCGTCGCCGCCGCCGAGCAGGTTCGTCCCGGACCAGGAGCGCACGGCCAGGTGCCGCATCGCGAACATCGGCGCCAGCACCGACTTCAGCAGCGTCTCGCCGGTCTTGCCGTCGTGCCCGGCGTACGGCAGCCCGCGCTCGTCGGCCAACGCGACCAGGGCCGGCAGCCGGGCGCCGGTGGACGGGGTGAAGTCGACGTACGGGCAGCCGGCGGTGAACGCCGCGTACGCGTACCGGGAGCTGGCCGGCAGCACGTCGACCGGACCGGCCAGCGCGTCGCGCAGCACCGCCAGGTCGTGGTGGGCCGGGTGCGGGGCGGGCGCCGGCTCGGTGGCGGCGACGTTGACCACCACCACCCGGTCCAGCTCGTGCCGGCGGCGGAAGTCGGTGAGGTCGCGGACCACGGCGGCGATCCGGTCGCCCGGGCCACCGTCGGTCGGCGCGGGGCGCAGCGACGCCTCCACCTCGGCCAGGTCCGGCGTCACGGCGTCGGCCAGCCGACCGGGCAGCACCCCGGCGGCGGCGAGCGCCTCGGCACGTTTGGTGAGCGGGGTGGCGACCACGTCGTGGCCGCCGAAGACGAGGTCGGTGAAGCCCGGCAGCGCGGGTCCGCGCAGCTCGGGTAGTTCGGTGACGCAGCCGGTCGGCGCGGTCAGCCCGGCCCGCAGGGCGAGCGCCCCGACCACGCTCGTGGTCGCGACCGAGCCACGTGCCCCGACCAGCCAGACACCCGTACGCATGGCGCTACCTCCCCAGGTCGGTGCCGGTCCACCGGTGCGGCCGGGGAATCCCGGTCCGGCCGCACCGGAGGGCCGTGCTGGTCGTGCCGCCCGGAGGGTTTCCGGCGGCACGCTCCCCGGAGCCGGCCTCGTCCCCACCGCGGGGCGCAACCGCGGCGGGCCCTCGCCGGCCGGCGCCGGAGGCTGT
>NZ_CADEAU010000716.1 GCF_902825405.1 Micromonospora maritima
CGCGGGGCAGCCGAGACGCCGCCGCTGGCCAGCGGCGAATGGCCGCGTGGACGCCGCCGGGCCGCCGGCGTGACGCCGACGGCCCAGCGGCCGGGGAGCGCTCAGCGCACGCCGAGCAGGTCCACCACGAAGACGAGCGTCTCGTTCGGCTTGATGACGCCGCCGGCGCCGCGGGCGCCGTAGCCCAGGTGCGGCGGGATGGTGAGCCGGCGCCGGCCGCCCACCTTCATGCCGATCACGCCCTGGTCCCAGCCGGCGATGACCTGGCCGCCGCCGAGCGGGAACTCGAACGTCTCGCCCCGGTTCCACGAGGCGTCGAACTCGCGGCCGGTCGAGTGCGCCACGCCCACGTAGTGCACGCTGGCCAGCTGGCCCGGGCGGGCCTCCGGGCCGTCGCCGACCGTGATGTCCTCGATGACGAGATCGGCGGGCGGCGCGCCCTCGATCGGGCCAACCTCGGGCTTGTCCATGAGCGGGTCTCCTCGGTGCTGACGGTGTGGTCACCGTCGATCCTGCCCGATCGCGACCGGCCGATACCCGCCGGTCCCCGCCACGGCGCGGCGGGGACGTACGACCGGGCGGGCGCCGCCTGTCGGCGACGCCCGCCCGGGGCGACCTGCTCTCGGTGACCTCACTTCAGCCAGGGGAGGCGCTGGACCAGGGGGAGCTTCGCCCAGGCGCGGCCGAGGCCGAGGGTGTTGCCGGCGCCGACCAGAGCCAGACCGGCGAGCAGGCCCGCGTAGATGAGGTGGTCGTCCATGAAGGGGTTGTTCTCGGGAGGCAGCACCGCGGTCCACATCAGGACCAGGAGCAGCCCACCGGTGACGGCGGCGACCCGGGTGCCGATGCCGAGCAGCAGGGCCACACCGATGCCGAGCAGGCCGAGCATGAACAGCCAGTCCGCCCAGGCCGCGCCGGCGATGTCGTGGTAGACGTCGGCGAACGGGCCGGCCACGGCGTTGCCCAGGAAGCCCTTGGTCGGGCTGCCGCCGTTGATCCAGGCGTTCTTCGCCGGGGTCTCGTGCCCCAGGCCGAACATCTTGTCGAGGAAGGCCCAGAGGAAGGTCCAGCCCAGGGCGAGCCGCAGCCCGGCCCAGACGTACCGGGTGGCCTTCTGGCGGGGGGTCTCGGCCGCCGGAGCGATGGTGGCGGCGGGGGTCCGCTCGATTGTCGCGGTCATGGTCTCCACGTCCCTTCTGTGCCTCGCACCGCGTTCCCGGTGGCACCTTCATTCCACTCCCCGGCGGTGGTCGGCAGCAGGGCCGACGGTGCCCTCGGGACCGGGTCCTTGGTCCCGTCCCGACCCGGTCCGGAGGGCCCCCGGCGGACCGGTCCGCCGCCTCTGCCCGGGCGCCCGCCGGCGGCCTAGCGTCGCTGGTGCAGGCCCGGCACGAGGAGGTCGTGATGAGGACGTGGCAGGTGGCCGACGTGATGACCAGGGACGTCGCGACGGTGGGCGAGGACACCCCGTACCGCGACATCGTCGACGTGCTGGTCCGGGAACGGGTCAGCGGGGTCCCGGTGGTGGACGCGTTCCACCGCGTGCTCGGGGTTGTCTCCGAGGCGGACCTGCTGCACAAGGTGGAGCGGTCCGGCCACCCGGACGAGCGGCGGGTCTTCGCGGGGCGGCGACGGCGTGCCGCGCGGGAGAAGGCGGGCGCGCTGGTGGCCCGGGACCTGATGACCGCGCCGGCGGTCACCACCCACGGGCGGGCGTCGCTGGCGGCGACGGCACGGCTGATGGACCGCGAGGCGGTCAAGCGCCTGCCCGTCCTCGACGACCTGGGCCGGTTGGCCGGCATCGTGACCCGGGGCGACCTGCTCCGGGTGCACCTGCGCACCGACGCGGAGATCCGCGAGGACGTGGTGCACGAGGTGCTGCGTCGGGTGCTCTCCGTCCGGGACGGCCTGGTCACGGTCCAGGTCCGCGGCGGAGAGGTCACCATGGACGGACGACTGGACCGGCGCAGCGCCGTCGACCTCGCCGGCCGCCTGGCGGGCCAGGTCGCCGGCGTGGTCGCGGTCCACAACGCCGTCGGGTACGACGTGGACGACACCACCCTGATGGAGCTGGACCCGGTGCACGCCACCCCGATCGCCTGAGCGCCCCCGGCCCGGGCCCCGCCGACCCCGGCGGGGCCCGTGGCGCGTCCGGGTCCGGGCCGGGGCCGAAGG
>NZ_CADEAU010000717.1 GCF_902825405.1 Micromonospora maritima
GGGATGATCGTGGTGTCCGTGGCCGCCGCGCCGGAGGTGCCGGCCGCCGACGTGCTCGCCGCCGCGCAGGAACTGGCCGTGGCCGCCGCCGTGGTGCCCGACGGTCCGGTTCCGGGCCGACGGTCGCTGTTCGACCTGCCGCTGGGCGAGACCTCGCTGTGGCACCTGCGCGAGGAGCCCACCCGGACGTTCGCCCCGGACGGCCGCGTCGAGCACGCCAGCGCCGTGCTGCCGTGCTGGTCGGCGCGGAGCCGGCACGACCTCACCGGGGCCGGGCTCGGCTTCGACGCGGCGGCGCGGGCGCTGGGCGGGCTGCTCGGGCTCGCCGAGCCACCGTTCGAGGCGGCCCAGTCGGCGGTCGCCCGATTCGGCCGGTACGGCTTCGAGGCCGCCGCGGTGACCGCGTTCGGGATGGCGGCCGGCCTGCCGCCGGAGGGCGTCGCCCGGGTGGCCGACCTGCGCTTCGCCCATCCGTACGCGGTGGTCGCGGTCGCCACCGACGGGTCCGGCGGCCCCTGGCACGCCCTCCCGGTCTACTCCGCCTGGGTCACCGACCCGGAGGACGTGCCCGCCGACCAGGCGGAGTAGCGCGGCCCGGCGCAGGCCCTGGCGCTCAGGAGCGCGGGCCCAGGAACAGGCCGCCGGTGGCGTCGATGACCTGCCCGGTCACCCAGCGTGCGGCGTCGGAGGCGAGGAACGCGACCACGTCGGCGATGTCGTCGGGCCCGCCCAGCCGGCCGAGCGCGGTCATCCCGGTGATCAGCTCGGTGAGGCCGGGTGTGTCGAAGACCGGCCCGTTGGTCGCGGTCCGGGTGGCGCCGGGCGCGACCGCGTTCACCGTGATGCCCCGGACGCCGAGCTGGTTGGCCAGGGTCAGGGTCATCGTCTCGACCGCGCCCTTGGTCATGGCGAACGAGGTCTGGGTGGCGTTGGCCATCCGGGTCGACGCGGACGAGATCGTGATGATCCGGCCGCCGTCGCGGAACAGGGGCAGCGCCCGTTCGACGATGAAGTACGGCGCTCGGACGTTGACCGCGAAGAGGTGGTCGAAGGCCGCCCGCGTGGTGGCACCGAGCGCGCCCGCCGGCGGTGCCGCCGCGTTGTTGACGAGGATGTCGAGCGGCCGCCCGGCCAGACCCGCCTCGACGCCGGCGAACAGCGTCTCGACGTCCGCGTCCACGCCCAGTTCCGCACCGACGGCGTACGCGGCGCCGCCGGCCCGCACGATCCGGTCGACGGTCGCGGTCGCGCCGTCCTCGTCCGTGCCGAAGTGCGCGGCGACGACCGCTCCCCGCGCGGCCAGCCGGACGGCGATGGCCTGCCCGATCCCCCGCGACGCGCCGGTCACCAGGGCTGTCCTTCCGATCAGGTCGCTCACGGTGTTAGCCACTCCCTAAGTGTTAGTAACTATCAGGATGGTAGTGTCTACCACATGGCTGGGCGACACTCCACCCTCCGGGAGCAGCGACGGGCCGAGACGCACCGCCTGATCCAGGCGCACGCGGTGCGGCTGTTCGTCGCGCGCGGATACGACGGCACGACGGTGAACGACGTCGCCGAGGCCGCGGGCGTGTCCGCGATGACGGTGTACCGGCACTTCCCCACCAAGGAGGACCTCGTCCTGGCCGATCGGAACGGGCCGCTGGTCGCCGAGCGGATCGCCGCGTCCCCGGCCGGACAGCCCCTCGTCCGCCGCATCGGCGGCGCGCTGGTGGAGTCGGCGCGGTCACTGACCGAGGGCGACGACCGCTTCCTCCTCGCCCGCCTCCGCCTGATGATCGCGACGCCCGCCCTGCGCGCCCGTCACCTGGACAACCACTACGTGCTGCAACGGGCCATCGTGGACGCGCTCGGTGACGAGGCAGCCGACCCGGACGCGGCGTTCCGCGCCACGGCCGCGGCCAGCGCCTGCCTGGCCGTCATGCACACCGCCCTGGTGCGGTGGGCGGAGGACGACGGCCGCGCCGACCTGCCCGACCTGATCGCGACCGCACTGGCCGCGGCCTTCGACATCCCCGGGCCGACGCCCCTCGGCGCCTCACCGCCCCCGGCGTGACGCCGGAGTTCACACCGATCCACCGGCTCACGACGACACGGACCCTGCACCGCCCGGGCGGGGCGGAGAGCGGGTGGCGCGGCCGAGCGGGACACGGTGCGCGCCGCCGACGGT
>NZ_CADEAU010000718.1 GCF_902825405.1 Micromonospora maritima
GCCCGCGCCGACCGGCGGGCCCGCGCCGACCGGCGGGCCCGCGCCGACCGGCGGGCCCGCGCCGACCTCGGTCGACCCGCTTGATCGACTCCACCACGGCGAAGTGGCGGTATCCAGGTCGGGCTGACCACACCACCTCGCCGAGCTGGTGTTGATCAAGCGCCTCCCGGCGCACGGGCCGGTCAGGCGGGGTCGTCGGTCAGGCGGTGCCGGTTGGCCTCGATCCAGGCGTTCAGCGCCTCCGGGTCGTCCGGATCCACGCCGTCCGCCATCAGCTGGGCCACCGCCGCGGTGGCCGGGCTACGCCGTTCGCCGGTGCTGTAGAGCCGGGCGAACTCGGGCACCATCTCGATGATCGTCTCGTCCGTCCGGTCGGCCGCCGACTGCGACAGCCCTCGCTGCCGGGCCGCGTACGCCGCCCAGGCGCGCAACACCCGGGGCAGCATCGCCGCGTCGTCCATGTCCAGCACGGCCCGGCGGTGCACCCAGTCGAGCAGGAACAGCTCGGCCACCATCGGACTCCACCGCATCGGGTCCGCGTCCGGGAAGCTCGCCGCGTGGTCGAGCAGCAGGCCGAGGCAGAAGTGCAGGGAGGCCAGCTCGCCGTCGGCGACCTGCGGCAGACCGAACCGGGCCGCCTCCGGCGAGTCGAGGAAGGCGCGTACCAGGCGGGTTCGTTCCTCGTCGGTGGGCGGGGGCACGACGGCCGGCCCGGCCGGCGGGGTCCTACCGGGCAGGACGGCGAGCCGGGCGCCCACCAGGGCCCGGTCGGTGGCGAGCGAACCCTGGGCGGGCAGCTCCGCGAGGTCGTCGGTGACCGCCAGGTGGCGGCCCACCTCCGCGTGCATCCGGGCCGGGTCCTCGGTGCGGAACCAGGTGAACTCGTCCTCGGTGCAGATCTCCCGGGCCTGCTCGACGATGCGGGCCGCCGGACCGCCGACGAACACGTCCTTGGTGATGCCGATGTTGTGGTCGACGAGTGCCACCAGGGCGTGCTCCGGGCCGCCCTGCTCCTCGTCGTCGTATGCGAACGTGGCGAGGTAGGAGGTCTGGTCGCCGTACACGTCGCCGTAGGCCCAGGCGCCGGTGACGCGCACCCGGCCGAGCTGGCCGGCCCAGGCCGGGGCGTGCGCGCCGGGCCGGACCCGGGCGGCGCCCTCGGCGTCGGGCACCAGGGTGGCGAAGACGGCGCGGATGGTGGTGGCGGCGGCGCTGCGCCGGCGGGACGTGGCGGCGAGGAAGCCGCCCACGAACTCGCGCACGGCCTGCTCACGGTCGTGCTCCGCGACGGCGTAGACGCTGCCCAGCAACGCGGCGCCGAGCATCTCCGCGTCCAGGGCGGAGTCGAGCCTCGTCACGTCGCGCGCGGCGTGCAGCACCGCGTCGTAGGGGGTCTGTGGCGTGGCCATGCATCGACCCTACGCCGCGCTGCCGGCCATCACATCGGCCAGCACGCCGGGTTCAGCGTCGCCCGGCGTCCCGCACCGCGTCACGGGCCGTGGCGTAACGCGCCAGCAACGCCCAGACCGGATCCAGCACGTACTTCTCGCCGACGCTGCCGACCGAGGTGAGCAGGCGCTGCTCGGCCCGACTCCGGGCCCGCCGGGCCGCCCAGCCGACCACCGGGCGGGTCAGTGCCGCGACCAGCAGCCCGGCCAGCAGCCCACCGAGCAGCAGCACGGTGGGCCAGGGCACCTCGCCGAGCTTCGGGTGCTCCAGCGGCGGCAGGCCGAGCAGGCGCAGCGCGTACCCGAGGACCAGCCAGACCAGCCCGCCCAGCGCCGCGAGGGTGACCAGCCACTGGAGCCCGCCGACCACCCGCCACCAGGCCGGGCGTCGGTCCATGCCGAGGTCGGTCGCGGCCACCGCATGGTCGAGCGCGCCTGGCAGGTCGGCCAGCCGGGACCGGGCCGCGCTGGTCACCGCGGTCGGCCAGGGCGCCGGCAGCTCGGCGCTGGACCGGTCGGCCACCGCCCGGATGGCCAGGTTCAGCGCCGACCGCTGCGCGGCCGTCGGATCGGGTACGGAGGTGGCCGCGACCAGGCTCTCCGCCGGCGCGTCCGGGTCCCGCCCGGGCAGGTGCAGCCGGCGCAACGGGTCCGGCCGCAGCTTCCGCCAGCCCCGTACCAGCGGCCAGCCGGTGCTGGCCACGGCCCGGTGCCGGTA
>NZ_CADEAU010000719.1 GCF_902825405.1 Micromonospora maritima
GCCCGCGCGCCGCCGGCCGGGCCGGCCGCACGCGGGTCCCGCCGGTCGTCGGTACGTGGGGCGCCGAGCAACGCGCGGAGCAGCCCGAGCAGATGGATACGCCCGCTGCGGGCCGGGAACCGGCGCAGCCCGTCCGGGGCGAGCACCTGGGCGCCGAGCCGGTTGCCCACCCCGGCGGTGAGGAAGCCGACGCAGGCCACCGCCGCCACGGCGAGTTCCCGCTTGTCCACCTCGGCGGTCCCGTACTCCATGCTGGCGCTGGCGTCGACGACGATCCAGGTGGTCAGTTCCCGGTCGGCGTCGACCTCGCGCACGTGCGGGACGGTGGTGCGCGCGGTGACCGCCCAGTCCATCCGCCGGACCTCGTCCTCGCCGGGGCGGTACTCGCGGCTGCCGGCCGCCTCGCTGCCGGGTCCGGGCAGCAGCCCCCGGTACCGGCCGTGCAGCAGACCGTCGAGCCGCCGGGTCACGGTCAGTTCCAGTCGGCGTACCCGCTGGTCGGGAGCGAGGTCGGCGAGGCCCGGGTCGGGTCGGGCGGGTACGGCCCGGCGGGTCATGCCGCCGCCAGATCCGGCGCCGCCTCCGCGGGCCCGGTCACCAGCCGGGGCGGGGGCACCGCCTCGACCAGGCGGCGCACCACGTCCTCGCCGGAGATCCCGTCGGCGACCGCGTCGAAGGAGAGCACCAGCCGGTGCGCCAGCACGTCCACCGCCAGGTCCCGGATGTCCTCGGGCAGCACGTAGTCCCGGCCGTGGATCAACGCCTGCGCCCGGGCCGCCGCGACCAGACCGAGCGTGGCCCGGGGACTCGCCCCGTACGCCAGCAGCGGCGCGACGTCGGGCAGGCCGAACCGGCCGGGGTCGCGGGTGGCGAGGATGAGGCGGACCACGTACTCGGCCAACGCGTGGTGGACGAAGACGTCGGTCGCGCGGCGTTGGAGCTCCCGCAGCCGGGCCGGGTCGAGCACCGGGCGCGAGGTGGGCCGTTCGGTGCTCATCCGGTAGAGGATGGCCAGCTCGTCGGCGTCGCTCGGGTAGTCGACCACGACCTTCATGAGGAACCGGTCGCGCTGCGCCTCGGGAAGCTGGTAGACGCCCTCCGACTCGATCGGGTTCTGGGTGGCCAGCACCAGGAACGGGTCGGGCACCGGCCAGCTCCGTCCGGCGATCGAGACCTGCCGGTCGGCCATCGCCTCCAGCAGGGCCGACTGGACCTTGGCCGGGGCCCGGTTGATCTCGTCGGCGAGCACCAGGTTCGCCATGATCGGCCCCAGCTCCACGTCGAACGTCTCGGTGGAGGCGCGGTAGATCCGGGTGCCGACGATGTCCGACGGGACCAGGTCGGGGGTGAACTGGATCCGGGAGAACGTCCCGCCCACCACTGTGGCGAGGGTCTGCGCGGCCAGCGTCTTGGCCACCCCCGGCACGCCCTCCAGCAGGCAGTGACCGTCGGCGATCAGGGCGGTGAGCAGGCGGTCGACGAGCCGATCCTGCCCGACGATCACGCGTTTGACCTCGAAGAGGGTCTGTTCCAGCTCGACGCCGCTCGCATCGGCATCGACCGGGCTGGGCACGCTGGCCAGGGTGTCCGAGATGTCCGTCACGGTGCTTGCTTCCCGGGCCGGACGCGCGACAAACGTCGGATTATCGGCCCCTGTCCGGCCGTCGGCGGGCCGGACCGGGAGGACCTCCCCGATCGGGCGGCAACGGTGCGAACCGGCGGTGCGACGCCCGCACGGACACGGAACACGACATCGACCCCCGCCGGAACGGGGGTCGACGCGTGGTCGGGTGGGTCAGTTGGCGATCACGATGTGGAACGGCCGGTCCGCGTAGGCGCCGGAGGAGCTGCGCGTCTGCACGAAGACGCCGGTGGGCGTCAGGGTCCGCGGCGCGGCGGCGACCTCGCCGGCCGGCGGCACGTTCGCCGAGTCGTTCGTGCCGATGGACACGTGGTACGACTTCGCCGAGACGGTGTAGTCCAGCAGCAGCAGGTACTGCCCCGGGAAGACACCCGGGCCCGGCGCGAACTTGGACGAGGAGACGACGTTGCCGGAGTGCTGGAGCAGCGTGCCGTTCTGGGCGACGACCGCCCAGGCCACCGTGCCCGGCGCCGGCGGGGCGAGGGTGGCGCGCAGGGCGGCCCGGGCGGCCCGCTGCTCG
>NZ_CADEAU010000720.1 GCF_902825405.1 Micromonospora maritima
GGCGGCTCGGCCTCGGCGACCAGCCGCCCGGCGATCAGGTCGTCGACGACGGCGGAGACGGTGGCCCGGGTCAGTCCGGTGCCGGCGGCGAGGCCGGCCCGCGAGGGCGGTCGGTCGGCGGCGGCGATCCGGCGGAGCACCACCGCGAGATTCAGCTCACGCAGGCTGCCCTGCCGGACCGCTCCGGCGGTGCTGGTGCTGGTCACCACTTGACACTGCCACATCGCCGCCATTTAATTCAACCGCTGAACAAATCGCGGACGCCATCACCACCCGGAGGTTCCCATGGCACCCCGTCCCACCCCCGCGGACAAGTTCTCCTTCGGCCTCTGGACCGTGGGCTGGCCGGCCCGTGACCCGTTCGGCGACGCCACCCGGCCCGAGCTGGACGCCGTCGAGGCGGTGCACCGGCTCGCCGAGCTCGGCGCGTACGGGATCACGTTCCACGACGACGACCTGGTTCCGTTCGGCGCGGACGCGGCCACCCGCGACGCCCGGCTGAGCCGGTTCCGCAAGGCCCTCGACGAGACCGGCCTGGTCGTGCCGATGGTCACCACCAACCTGTTCACCCACCCGGTGTTCAAGGACGGCGGCTTCACCAGCAACGACCGCGACGTGCGCCGCTACGCGCTGCGCAAGGTGCTGCGCAACGTCGACCTCGCCGCCGAGCTGGGCGCGAAGACGTTCGTCATGTGGGGCGGCCGGGAAGGCGCCGAGTACGACGTGGCCAAGGACGTCCAGGCCGCGCTGGAGCGCTACCGCGAGGCGGTCGACCTGCTCTGCCAGTACGTCGTCGACAACGGCTACGACCTGCGCTTCGCCCTGGAGCCCAAGCCGAACGAGCCCCGCGGCGACATCCTGCTGCCCACCGTCGGCCACGCGCTCGGCTTCATCTCCACCCTGGCCCGCCCGGAGATGGTGGGGCTCAACCCGGAGGTCGGCCACGAGCAGATGGCCGGGCTCAACTTCGCCCACGGCATCGCCCAGGCGCTCTGGCAGGGCAAGCTGTTCCACATCGACCTCAACGGCCAGCGCGGCATCAAGTACGACCAGGACCTGGTCTTCGGCCACGGCGACCTGCTCAACGCGTTCGCCCTGGTCGACCTGCTGGAGCACGGCGGTCCGAACGGCGGCCCGGCTTACGACGGCCCGCGCCACTTCGACTACAAGCCCTCCCGCACCGAGGACATGAGCGGGGTCTGGGCCTCCGCCGAGGCGAACATGCGGACCTACCTGCTGCTCAAGGAGCGGGCCGCGGCGTTCCGCGCCGACCCCGAGGTCGCCGAGGCACTCGCCGTCGCCCGGGTGGCCGAGCTGGCCACGCCGACGCTGAACCCCGGGGAGGGCTACGCCGAGCTGCTCGCCGACCGGACCGCGTTCGAGGAGTTCGACCCGGAGGCGGCCGGCGCCAAGGGCTTCGGTTTCGTCCGGCTCAACCAGCTCGCCGTCGAGCACGTGCTCGGCGCGCGCTGAGGCGGGCCGTCATGCCGCTCGTCGCCGGCGTCGACTCGTCGACCCAGTCCTGCAAGGTGGTGGTCCGGGACGCCGAGACCGGGGCGCTGGTCCGGCAGGGCCGGGCGCCCCATCCGGCCGGCACCGAGGTCGAGCCCGCCGCCTGGTGGGACGCCCTGCGGGCGGCCGTCGCCGAGGCCGGCGGCCTGGCCGACGTGGCCGCCGTCTCGGTCGGCGGCCAGCAGCACGGCATGGTCTGCCTGGACGAGGCGGGCGAGGTGGTCCGCCCGGCGTTGCTGTGGAACGACACCCGCTCCGCCGACGCCGCCCGGGACCTCGTCGCGGAGGCCGGTGGCGGGGAGACCGGCCGCCGGTTCTGGGCCGAGGCCACCGGCGCGGTGCCGGTGGCCAGCTTCACCGCCACCAAGCTGCGCTGGCTGGCCCGGCACGAGCCGGCGAACGCCGACCGGGTGGCCGCGGTCTGCCTGCCGCACGACTGGCTCACCTGGCGGCTCGCCGGCGCTCCCGGCCTGGACGCGCTGCGTACCGACCGGGGCGACGCCAGCGGCACCGGCTACTGGTCGCCGCGCACCGGCGAATACCGGCTCGACCTGCTGGAGCAGGCCTTCGGGCGGCGCCCGCGGGTCCCGGTCGTGCTCGGTCCGGCCGAGGCGGCCGGGCAGCTCGACCCGGCGGCGCTCG
>NZ_CADEAU010000721.1 GCF_902825405.1 Micromonospora maritima
GACTGCGGGACTCCGCTGCGCTGCGTTCCTCGCGCTCACTGTGCTGGCCTTCCGATCGCGACTGCGGGACTCCGCTGCGCTGCGTTCCTCGCGCTCACTGTGCTGGCCTTCCGATCGCGACTGCGGGACTCCGCTGCGCTGCGTTCCTCGCGCTCACTTGCCCTCCTCCAGCTCGTGCAGGGCGCGCTGCAGGGCGCGCAGGTAGTCGGCGTGCCCGACCTCGAACCAGTGCCGGGTGCTGTCCTTGACCTTCGCCGAGTACCGCTCGCCGAGCCCGGCACGGACCCGGCGGTCGAACGCCGCGGCCCGCTCCGGCCGGGTCGCGCGCAGCGTGAGCAGCCGGGCGAAGAGCACGCTCTGCCAGTGCGAGATGGTGAAGATGCCGGAGTCGGGCTGCACCAGACCGACCACCGCCAGCGTCGGGTGACCGGCGGTGAAGGCGTTCAGCCAGAGCCGGGGGCGGCCGGAGCCGTCCTCGTCGCCGAGGACCCGGCCCTTGAGGAACTCGAAGCGCGGCAGGTAGCCGGTGGCGAAGACGACAAGTTCCGGGTCGATCCGGCGGCCGTCGGTCAGCTCCACCGTGCGGTCGTGGAACCGGGCCACGTCCGGCACGGGGGTGATCTCGCCGTGGCCGACGTAGTAGACGAGCTGGCTGTTGGCGATCGGGTGCGTCTCGTAGACCCGGTGGTCGGGCTTCGGCAGGCCGAACCGGGTCAGGTCGCCGACGGTCAACCGCAGCGTCCAGTGGTAGAGCCACTGCCGCACCCGCAACGGCACCCGCAACGCCAGCAGCGTGTCGTTCACCTGGTCGGCCGGGCGGCCGAGGACGTACTTCGGGGCGTACCAGTAGCCGCGGCGGGTGGAGTGCCAGCAGTGCGATGCCTGCTGGGCCGCCTCGACCGCGATGTCGCAGCCGGTGTTGCCGGCACCCACCACCAGCACCCGCTTGCCGCGCAGCTGCGCCGGGTCCTTGTAGGACGAGGCGTGCATGACCTCGCCGCGGAACTCCTCCAGCCCCTCGTAGCGGGGCAGCTTCGGCGACCAGTTGTGCCCGTTGGCCAGCACCACGGCGGCGTAGCGGGAGGTGCGCTCGGGGCCGTAGCCGCCGGTGCTGCGGGTGGTCACGTCCCACCGGTCCCCCTCGACCGGCTCGACCCGGACCACCTCGGTGCCGAACCAGACGTGCTGGCGCAGGTCGAAGTGGTCGGCGTACCGCTCGAAGTAGGACAGCAGCTGGCTGTGGTGCGGGTAGTCCGGCCAGTCGTCGGGCATCGGGAAGTCCGGGAACTGGGTGAACGGCCGGGACGAGATGAGGTGTGCGCTGGCGTACACCGGGCTGCGGTCGTGCCGCCAGTTCCACGCGCCGCCGACGCCGGTCTCCCGCTCGTAGCAGTCCACGCCGAAGCCGGCCTCGCGAAGGTTCTTGACGGCGGTCAGGCCGCTGGCGCCGGCGCCGATGACGCAGACCGTGTCGCCCCGGTCGGAGACCGGTCGGTCGTCCCGGCTCGGGACGACGGTCGGGTCCGGGTCGGGGCGACCGAGGTCGGTGGAGGAGGACACCGGGACATCTCCTTTTGTGCGGCACGCGTGCCGGTCGGTGCGAAATCCTGCCGAGAATGCCCGCCGTTGTCCAGCCGCCCGGAGAGCCGCCGCGGCTCGCCCGGACGTGGCGCCCTGGCCACATCCCACGGCATCGTCACCGCGGGTAGCCGATGCGGATATGGCTGCGAGCAAAGGCGCCGGCGGGTGGGGCGTCCCGCCCGCCGGCGTCTCACGTTGCGTCACTGCCGATGCCGGTTCCGCCGACGGTCTCTGCCGTACGCGCCCGCGGGCGCCGCGCCGCCGGGCCTCGCGGGTGGGACGGGGCCGGGTGCGGTCAGTCGGCGGTGGGCAGCAGCAGGTCGACCAGGACCGGGAAGTGGTCGCTGGCCCGGCGGGTGCGCGGGGTGTCGACCACGTCGTAGTCGGCCACGGTGATCCGCGGGTCCACGAAGAGCGCGTCGATGCGGCGGCGCGGGTCGGCACAGGAGAACGTGTGCCGGTCGGCGCGGTCGGCGGCCACCGCCGCGTCGGTCAGCCCTTCGGCGACGGTCCGCCAGGCGGGGCCGTCCGGCCCCTCGTTGAGGTCCGCGCCGGCCACCACCGGCAGCGGCG
>NZ_CADEAU010000722.1 GCF_902825405.1 Micromonospora maritima
CGCCACGGCGCTGACCGTGCCGGCCAGCACCAGCGTCTGGCGAGGGCCGGCGTGCTCGGCGAGCCAGCCCAGCAACGGCGCGCCCACGGCGGCGGCGACCGAACCGGTCACCGCGAGCGCCGCCAGCACCCGCCCGCGCATCGCGTAGTCGGTGTCCAGCTGTGCCCGCGCCCCGACCGTGGTGTCGATGACCACGGCCGCCGCCGCCACCGGCAGGATCACCGCGGCGAAGCTCGCCGTGCCCGGCGCCAGCCCGGCCACGATCTGCAACGTGCTGGCGAGCAGTCCCGCGCCCACCAGCACCGCGTAGCCCAGCTCGGCGCGGCGGGCCGCGACCAGCGCGCCGAGCACCGTACCCACGGCGAAGACGGTGGACAGGAAGCCGTAGCCGGACGCGCCGCCGCCCAGCGGGCCGTCGCTCATCGCCGCCATGGTCACCTGGTAGTTGCGGCCCAGGCTGCCCAGCACGAACGACAGCGCCAGCGCGACAAGCACCACCGGCTGCCCCAGCAGGTAGCGGAAACCGGCTCGAATGCCGCCGCCCGCCGGGCCCGCGTCGGCCGCTTCCGGCCCGCCGGCGTGCCGCTCCCCCTCGCGTACGGCCAGCAGCGCGGCCACGACCGCCACGAAGCTGGCCGCGTTGACCGCGAACAGCAGCGCCGGGCCGACGGCGGCGACCACCACGGCGCCCACGCTCATGCCGAGGATCCGCCCGGCGGAGTTGGTCAGCGAGCCGAGCGCGAGCGCGTTGCCGAGGCTGTCCCGGTCCACCAGGGTGGAGGCCCAGCGGCCCATCACCGGCCCCTCGATCGCCGACACCGCGCCGGTGGCCAGTGAGATCGCGTAGACGGCCGGCAGACCGCCGGCGCCGGTGAGCGCGACCACGGCCAGGCCGGCGGCCAGCACCGCGTGTGCCGCCTGCGCGGTGACCAGCAGCGGCTTGGCCGGCAGGCGGTCGGCCAACGCGCCGCCCCACACGCTGAGCAGCAGTGTGGGCAGCGCCTGGAGCAGGACGGTGAGGCCCATCGAGGTGGCGGAACCGGTCTCCGCCAGGACGAACCAGTTGACCCCGAGCACCTGCATCCAGGTGCCGGTGACCGACACGAAGCCGGCGGCCGCCCAGATCCGGTAGTTCCGGTGGCGCAGCGCGGCGAACGTGGCGCCGAGAGCCACGACGTCCTCCCCGTTGTCGACGGCGACATGACGAAGGCCGGACCCTCGTGAGGTCCGGCCGGTCGACAAGTCTGGCCGCGGAGGACTACTCGCGGCGACAGTTGGTGGCAGGTGTCACCCGGCGACCCGGCTTGCCGCAGGCGTTAAAAGGGGCCCCCTGCTCTACCGGAGGCGTTAACAGGGGGCCCTTCCTTACACCGCTCAGCGGGCGGCGAGTGGCTGTCGGGCCGGGTCGACCGGGGCGGGCAGCTCGCCCACCCCGCCCAGGTACGCGTGGATGGCCGCCGCGGCGGCCCGCCCCTCGGCGATCGCCCAGACGATCAGCGAGGCGCCCCGGTGCATGTCCCCGGCGACGAAGACCCCGTCGGCGTCGGTCTGCCAGTCGGGGCGGGCGTCGACCGCGCCCCGGCCGTTGCGGGTCACCCCGAACTGGGTCAGCAGCGGCTGTTCCTCGGTGCCCTCGAAGCCGATGGCGAGCAGCACCAGGTCGGCCGGGATCTCCCGCTCGGACCCGGGCAGCGGGGTGACGATGCGCCGGCCGTCGACCTTCTCCACGGTCACCTCGGCGATGCGGACGGCGCGTACCTGCCCGGTGCCGTCGTCCACGAACTCCTGCACCGCCACCGCGAAGACCCGCTCCCCGCCCTCCTCGTGGGCCGGGTAGGACCGCAGCACCCACGGCCAGGTCGGCCACGGGTCCCGCGCGCCGTCCCGCTCCGTCGGAGGCTGCGGGTAGAGGTCGAGCTGGTGTACGCCGGCCGCGCCCTGCCGGTGGGCCACGCCCAGGCAGTCCGCGGCGGTGTCGCCACCGCCGATGATCACCACATGCTTGCCGGCCGCGTCGATGGGCGTGCCGTCGGGCAGCACGGCGAGGGCGGGCCGCCCGTCACCCGCGACCGCCACCACCCGGTTCGCGGCCACCAGGTGCGCCATCGCCTGGTGCACGCCGCGCAGCGCCCGCCCCGGGGTGCCCGGGGTG
>NZ_CADEAU010000723.1 GCF_902825405.1 Micromonospora maritima
CGGCCGACGAGTGCGCCGTCGACGGGCGGCGGACGCGCTGCCGCGTCAGCGGTGACGGCCCGCCGGTGCTGCTGCTGCACGACGCGCGCACGTGGCCGGTGCGCGACGTCGGCGACGGGCACAGCTTCCAGGCCGGCTGCCCGGCCAGCGGCCTGGACCCGGTCGACTTCCACCCGGACGCGCACGGGCTGCGGCAGGTGCTGCGCGCGGCCGGCGGTGAGGAGACGCGCTGGGTCGCGCCGGAGGTCACGGTGTCGGCGGCGTTCGCCGAACACGGCGTGGAGTCCGGTTTCGAGCACGCCGCGCGGGAGTGGGGCGACCGTCACGGGCACCCGCTGCACCGCGTGGTCGTGCCGCAGCCGGACGCGCTCAGCGCGGCGACCGCCGACCTGTACCGCCGCTGGCTGCGCCGGGCCGGCAAGACCGGCGACCGGCTGGTCGTGGAGTGCGGCCGGCTGCTCGACCCGGGGCAGGTGCTGCGCGCCGGCCTGGTGCCGTACTGGTGCGAGAACGCCACCCGCCGGCGGGTCGAGGGCGCGGAGTGGTGGCTGGCCGGCAGCGAGCCGTTCACGTCGGTGGACGTGCTGCCGGAGCCGCCCGGACTGCGGTCGCCCGCACTCGCCGGCTTGCCCCAGTGGCTCGCGGTGGCCGGCTTCGGTAGGCGTCGGCGGGCCCTCGACCGGGGCGCGGCGCGCGGCTACCCGGTCACCTCGGTTCCCACCCGACGTGCCACGGAGGTGTTGCGCAACCAGCCCTGCGACCTGCCCGCGCCGCCGCCGCTGCGGATGGCCGAGGCCCTCGCCGCGCTCCGGGACTCCGGCGCGCACCAGGGTCTGCTGGTCTGCTGAGCGCGGGCCCGGCGCCGGTGGCCCTCGTCCGCCGGCCAACCTGGCGAAACATCCTCGCGATCCCACGGTCCGTGATTGAGTACCTACGGAGCGGGAAGACCGCTCGCCGCGGAACGGCCCACGACGCCGTGCGGCGGGCAGCCACCGCTTTCGACGTATCCGTCACGTAACCAACTTCCTCACCCGGTGCGTGGTCCGACCACGCGCACGACCGGTTCCGACCGGGCGGGGGGACGTTCGGCGAGGGAGGCGCGGATGTTCGGTCAGACCACCACGACACCCACACCACCGACCAACGAGCGAGGTCTGGAGGACCTCGACGCGGCGGCGCTCGCGTACGCGGCCCGGATCGAGGGGCTGCCACCCGAGCGGCGGCAGGAGGCGCGGGACGACCTGGTCCGCTTCGCGTTGCCGTTCGCCGGCCGGCTGGCCCGCCGCTACCGGGGACGCGGGGAACCGTTGGAGGATCTGGAGCAGGTGGCCCGGCTCGGCCTGGTCAACGCCGTCGACAGGTACGACCCGGAACGGGGTTCGTTCACCGCGTACGCGGCGATCACCATCGTCGGCGAGATCAAACGCCACTTCCGGGACCGCACCTGGGGCGTGCACGTGCCGCGCCGACTGCGCGACCTGATCCTGGAGGTGGGGCAGGCGACGGCGACGTTGACCAGCGAGCTGTCCCGGGCCCCGTCCGTGGCCGAGCTGGCGGAGCGGCTGGAGACGCCGGAGGAGGAGATCCTCGCCGCGCTGGAGTCGGCGGCCGGCTACAGCCCGGCCTCGCTCAACGCGCCGGTCGGCGGGGAGAGCTCGGCCGAGTTCGGTGACCTCGTCGGCGAGTCCGACAACGCCCTGGAGTCGGTCGACGACCGGGTCACGGTCAGCGGCCTGCTGCACCGGTTGCCCTGGCGGGAGCGACGGATCCTGGCGATGCGCTTCTACGGCAACCAGACCCAGGCGGAGATCGCCGCCCGCTTCGGCATCTCGCAGATGCACGTCTCCCGGTTGCTGTCCCGGGCGCTGACCTGGCTGCGCCAGGCGATGCTCGCCGACGCCCCGCCGCCGTGGCAGAACGGCGCGGCCGAGACCGAGCCGGCCAGGGCCCGGATCTCGGTGAAGCAGAACGGCGACCGGGTGGTCGTCGAGGTCGGCGGCGAGGTGGACCGGGCCGGCGCGGACCAGCTGCGCCGGGCGATGCTGGAGGCGGTCACCGGGCAGCCCCGCGAGGTCGTGGTCGATCTGGTGGGCGCGGGCGGCTTCGACGCCGGCGGGATCGCCGCGCTGATGGCCGGCCGGG
>NZ_CADEAU010000724.1 GCF_902825405.1 Micromonospora maritima
GGGCACGCCCGGGTCGGCCGGCGGGGCGCCGGGCGGCACGGGCGACGGGGGTGGTGCGGCCGGTCCGGGAGCGGTCATACGCGCCAGGGTAGTGCCCCGGGACTCAGCGGTAAGGACCTGCGGCACGATCACTGGCGACGACGACGATCTCGCCCTGCGGGGCGGCGCTGGCGAGCGTCTCGTACGCCGACGGCTCGTCCACCGATCGGGCGAGCAACGGCACGGCGCTGACCTTGACGTCGAACCCGCCCAGCGCCCGCCGGTACGCCCCGACCGACTCCCACTCGGTGACCAGGCACCAGTGGGCCGGGTCGTCGAGTGCCCGCAGCAGGTCACCGCGCAGGTAACCGGGCCGGGCGGCGAGCGCGGCGAGCGCGGCGTGCGCCTCCCGGGTGAACTCGTCAGCCGTTTCGGCGTCCACCACGAACCGGTTGGTGACCAGCACGGCGTTCCTCCTCGTAGAGTTTGTGGCATGCAGCGTACGCAGAGTCCCGTGCTGTCCCGGTTGGCCCGGCTCAACCCGACGACGGTGTTCCTCGCCGCGCTGGTCCTGGTGCTGGTCGGCCTCTTCGCGCCCGGGCCGGCCGGCGGTGTCCTGCTGCTGGTGCTGGCCGCCGGCCTGGTCTGGCTGATGACGGTGACCTGGCCGGTGCAGGCGCCGGCGACCCGGGTGCTCCGGCTGCTGATGCTGACCCTGCTGGTCGCGGTCGCGCTGGCCAAGCTGACGGTCGGCTGATCCGTGCGGCCTGACCTGCGCTGACATGCAATCATGCGTTTTTGACAATAATTTTCGTTGTCACGGACAGTTGGTCCCATGACCGTTCGTGCCACGCCCCGTGCCCTCGCCGCCGCCACCGCCGCCCTGCTCACCGTCGGCGGTCTCGCCGCCTGCTCGACCGGCGACGGCGGCGGGAAGGACCCGGACAAGGTCGACGTGGTGGCCGCGTTCTACCCGCTCCAGTTCCTGACCGAGCGGATCGGCGGCGACCGGGTCGCGGTCGGCAACCTGACCAAGCCGGGCGCGGAGCCGCACGATCTGGAGCTGAACCCGCGCCAGGTCGGTCAGGTGGCCGACGCCGAGCTGATCGTCTATCTCACCGGCTTCCAGCCGGCGGTGGACGAGGCGGTCGAGCAGAACGGTGGCGACCGCGCCTTCGACGTGGCCGGGGTCGCCCCGCTGCTCGACGCCGCCGCGGGCGGGCACGAGCACGAGGGTGAGGCCGGGCACGAGGGTGAGGCCGGCCACGAGGAGGAGGGCGGCAAGGATCCGCACCTCTGGCTCGACCCGACCCGGCTTGCCACGGTCGGCGACAAGCTCGCCGAGCGCCTCGGCCGGGCCGACCCGGACCACGCCGCCGACTACACCGCGCGGGCCGGCGCGCTGCGTACCGAGCTGGCGAAGCTGGACACCGAGTACGCCGAGGGCCTGCGCACCTGCCAGCGCCGCGAGATCGTGACCAGCCACACCGCCTTCGGCTACCTGGCCGAGCACTACAAGCTGGAGCAGATCGGCATCAGCGGCCTGACCCCGGAGTCGGAGCCCTCCCCGCAGCGGCTCGCCGAGGTCGCGAAGGAGGCCCGGGAGCACCAGGCCGGTACGATCTTCTTCGAGACGCTGGTCAGCCCGAAGGTCGCCGAGACGATCGCCCGGGAGGTCGGGGCGAAGACCGCGGTCCTGGACCCGATCGAGGGCCCGCCCGCCGAGGGCGACTACCTGACGGCCATGCGCGCCAACCTGCAGACCCTGCGAACCGCCCTGGACTGCTCATGACCCCACCCGTGATCGAGATCGCGCACGCCACGGTCGGCTACGACGGCCGGCCGGTGCTGCGTGACGTGTCGCTGACCGTGACCGCCGGCGAGGTGGTCGCCGTGCTCGGCGCCAACGGCTCCGGCAAGTCGACGCTGGTCCGCGCCGCGCTCGGCCTGGTGCCGCTCGGCGCCGGGTCGGTCGCCCTGTTCGGCACGCCGCAGCGCCGCTTCCGGCAGTGGCACCGCATCGGGTACGTCCCGCAGCGGCTCGGTGCGGGCGGCGGCGTGCCCGCCACCGTGGGCGAGGTGGTGGCGTCCGGACGGTTGGCCCGACGGGGCGTGCTCCGGCCGGCCGGGCGGGCCGACCGGGAGGCGGTGGCGG
>NZ_CADEAU010000725.1 GCF_902825405.1 Micromonospora maritima
GTGGTCAGTGCCAGTGGTTCGCTCTGGTCGCGGCGCAACGCCGGAATGTGGTGCAGCGTCCGGTCGGCCGGGACGTCGGCGGCCATCGCGGTCAACGTGAGCGTCCGCACCGGGGCTACTCGGTGCCGTCGGCCGGCAGGCGCCCGGGCAGCCCGAGCCGGGGGAACTGGTCGGCGTGGAAGGTGACGATCTCGGTGATCGCCCCGCCGGTGACGCGCAGGGCGTCGACGGTCAGCGGCAGGTACGCGCCCTCCCCCTCCCGCCAGAGATAGAAGGCGACGGCGGGCTGCCGGTTCACCGCGGTGGGGACGGCGCGCAGGCGCCCCAGCTCCCCGAAGCCGTCCGCGACCCAGTCGCCGACCACCGCGTCGCGGCCGACCTGGAGTCCCGGCGTGGGCGGCATCGAGCAGCGCACGTCGTCGGCCAGCAGCGCGGCGAGCCGGTCGACGTCCTTGGCGACGCTGGCGTCGGTGAAGCGGCGTACCAGCTCACGGGTGCCGGCGTCCTCCTCGCCGCCGGTCCAGTCCTGCCGCTCGGCGGGCAGGTGCGCGCGCATGCCGGCGCGGGCCCGCTGCAACGCGCTGTTCACCGAGTTGACGGAGTCGCCGAGCAGCTCCGCGACGTCCCGCGCGGGCCAGCCGAGCACGTCGCGCAGGATCAGCACGGCGCGTGGGCGCGGCGCGAGGTGCTGGACCGCGACCAGGTACGCCAGCTCGATCGTCTCCCGCGCGACGGCGACCGCCTCCGGCTCGTCCGCGTCGCCGGCGGGCAGCTCGTCGAGCAGCCGGTCCGGGTAGGGCTGCAACCACGGCACCTCACCGCCGGTCGCCGGCTGCGGGCGACGCTTGGCGAGCAGGTCCAGGCAGGTGTTGGTGGCGATCCGGTAGAGCCAGGCCCGCACCGTCGACCGTCCCGCGTAGGTCTCCCGCCGCCGCCACGCCCGCAGGAACGTCTCCTGCACGGCGTCCTCGGCGTCCTCGAACGACCCGAGCATCCGGTAGCAGTGCACGTGCAGTTCCCGCCGGTGCCGCTCGGTCAGCCCGGCGAACACCGGCTCGTCGACCGCACCCTGCTCCGCACGCATGTCCGCAATCATCTCGTCGTCCTCACGTCTCGTCGTGTCCCGTCGTAGGTGTGACGGGCGCGGGCGCGAGAACTCATCACCGGGGCGGGATCCCCGCTCCGGTCAGAGCGGGGCTTCGAGGATGCGCTGCACGACGGTGCGGGAGTGGCGGCCGGTGCGCAGGTACTCGTCGAGGAACTCGCCGGGGTCGTCGTGGCCCAGCAGCCGCACCACGCCGGCCAGCTCCACGCCGTGCCGGGGCAACTGGTCGCCGGAGCGGCCCCGGACCAGCATCAACGCGTCGCGGACCTGCGCGGCGAGGGTCCAGCCGGCGGCCAGTTCGGCCGCGTCCTCGCCGTCGAGCAGGCCGGCGTCGCGGGCGGCGGCGAGCGCGTCGAGGGTACGGGTGCCGCGCAGCGCCGGCAGCCGGCCGGCGTGCCGGAGCTGGAGCAGCTGCACCGCCCACTCGACGTCGGCAAGCCCGCCCCGGCCCAGCTTGGTGTGGGTGGCCGGGTCGGCGCCGCGGGGCAGGCGTTCGGTCTCCACCCGCGCCTTGATCCGGCGGATCTCCACCACCTGCTCGCGGGTCAGCCCGTCGGCCGGGTAGCGCACCGGCTCGATCATCGCCTCGAACTCGGCGCCCAGGTCGGCGTCGCCGCAGACGAACCGGGCCCGCAGCAGCGCCTGCGCCTCCCACACCCGCGACCACCGGGCGTAGTACTGGGCGTAGGCGGCCAGGCTGCGGACCAGCGGGCCCTGCCGACCCTCCGGGCGCAGGTCGGCGTCGACGCCGAGCGGCGGGTCGGGGGCGGGCGCGGAGAGCAGCCGACGCAACTCCTCGGCGATCGCGTGCGCGGCGGCGCTGGCCGCGCTCTCGTCCGTCCCGGCCGGCGGGTCGTAGACGAAGAGCACGTCGGCGTCGGAGAGGTAGTTGGACTCGTACCCGCCGAGCCGGCCCATGCCGATCACCGCGAAGCGCAGGCCGGGCGGGCCGGGCTGGGCGGCCCGGGCGGCGCGCAGCGCGGCGGCCAGCGTGGCGTCGGTGACGTGGGAGAGCGCGGT
>NZ_CADEAU010000726.1 GCF_902825405.1 Micromonospora maritima
CTGGCGCCCCTGCGCCGCGAGCCGGGAGGCAGGCCCGGGCCGGCGTCGGCCACGGTGAGCGTCACCTCGTCCGCCCGCGCCGCGAGCCGTACATCGAACGGGGTGCCGTCCGGGGTGTGGGCGAAGACGTTGCCCAGCAACGCGTCCACCGCGGCGGCCAGCTCGTCGCCGCTGAGCCGGACCGGCAGCGGCCCGGGCGCGAGGTCGACCGTCAGCGTCCGACCGGTGTCCTCCGCGAGCACCGACCAGAACGTCACCCGCTCGCCGACCACCGCCGCCGCGTCGCAGCTGCCGCCGGCGGACGCCGTGCTGCGCCACCGGGCCTGCCGGATCACCCCGGTCACGGCGCGTTCCAGCCCGTCCACGGCGGTGGTCAGCCGGGCCGCGTCGTCCGGGTCGCGCAGCGACTCGGCCTCCAACCGCAACGCCGTCAGCGGGGTACGCAGCCGGTGCGACAGATCGGCCACCTGCTCGCGTTCCTCGCGCAGCAGGACCTGGATCCGTTCGGCGAGGTGGTTCAGCGCGCCCGCGACCTCCCGCAGCTCGGCCGGGCCGGCCGGCTCGACGCGGGCGTCGAGTTCGGCGTTGGCGAGCCGGTGGGAGACGGCGGACAACGCGGAGATCGGCCGCACCAGGGAGCCGGCCAGCCGGTCGGCGACGACGAGGCCGACCAGCACCAGGAGCGCGCCGAGCAGCGCCAGCACCAGCCAGGCCCGGGTGACCCCGGCGGTCAGCTCGTCCCGGGGCACGACGGTGCGGATCACTCCGGTCCCCTCCGGACGGCCCTGCACCGCGACGACCACCTCCCGCCCGGCGACGGACTCGACGGTGAGGCTCTCGCCCCGCGCGGCCAGCACGACCGTCGGGGTCCGGGACGCCGGCGTGCCGAGCACGGTGCCGTCGGCCAGGAAGACGCTCACGTCGCGACCGGTGTCGGCACCGAGCTGGTCCACCGTGGACCGGATGGTCTCGGGATCGGCGGTGCCGACCAGCGGGACCAGACGCTGCACGTCGGCGGTCGCGCGGGTGGTCGCCCGGTCCGCGGCGACGGTACGCACCAGGACGGCCAGCGGCACCAGGAACGCGATCATGACGAGCGCGCCGACGGCCGCGACCAGCAGCGTCAGTCGGCCCCTCACCTGTCGGCTCCCGGCACGTCGAGCCGCACCCCGACCCCGCGCACGGTGTGCAGGTAGCGCGGCCGCTGGGCGCTCTCGCCCAACTTGCGGCGCAGCCAGGACAGGTGCACGTCGACCGTCTTGTCGGCGCCGCCGTACGGGATCCGCCACACCTCGGTCAGCAGCTCGCGCTTGGTGACCACCTGCCCGGGGCGGCCGGCCAGGTGGTGCAGCAGGTCGAACTCGCGCGGCGTCAGCTCGACCGGCGCCCCGTCCAGCGTGACCCGGCGGGCGCGCGCGTCGATCCGCAGCCCGCCGACCACCAGCGCCGCCTCCGGCGTCCCTCCGGCGGCCGAGCGGCGCAGCACCGCGCGTATCCGCGCGTCGAGCTGCGCGGCGGTGAACGGCTTCACCAGGTAGTCGTCCGCGCCCGCGTCGAGCAGGCGGACGATGCCGGCCTCGTCGTCGCGGGCGGTCGCCACCACGACCGGCACCGCGCTGACCGCCCGCAGCATGCGCAGCATCTCGGCACCGTCCAGGTCGGGCAGTCCGAGGTCGAGCACCACCAGGTCGGGTCGGTCGTCCAGCGCGTCCCGCAGCCCGTCCAGGGCGGTCGACGCGGCCGCGACCGCGTGGCCGTACTCGCGCAGGGCGCGCAGCAGCGGGGTACGGATGGTCAGGTCGTCCTCGACGAGCAGCAGGCGCGCCACGAGGGCAGGTTAGCCCGCGCACGGGCCGGGTACCGCGCCCCTTAACCGGACGTTAGCCTCGCCGAACGACCCGCCCAACCCGGGGGCGGGGCACACTCGGTGCATGGACCGACGTTCGCTGCTCGCCGTCACCGGCTGGTTGGCCACCACCGCCGCGGCCACGCTCGTCGGGATGGCCGCCGTCGACCTGGTGGGCGCGGACATCGGCGGTACCGCGGGCGGGGTCCGTACCGAGCAGGACGTCGCGCGGGCGCTCGCCGCGTCCGTGCCGGCGCCGGCGGGCGCGGGC
>NZ_CADEAU010000727.1 GCF_902825405.1 Micromonospora maritima
GACGCCCGCGTCTTCTTCACCAACTCCGGCACCGAGGCCAACGAGGCCGCCCTGCTGGACGCGGTGCCCCGCCGGGAACCGCCGCCGGTGCGCTTCTGGCAGCGCGGGGCGGAGCGGGCCCGCCGGCTCGGCGCCTGGGCGGCCGGCCGGCGCTGGCTGGTCTGGCCGGTGGTGGTCTACCTGGTGGTGGAGCCGCTGGTGACGGTCGTGGCGGTGCTGGTCGACGGCGTCACCGGTGAGCTGGACCAGGAACGGGAGTGGGGCGCGGTCCTCGGCGTCAGCGCCACCGCGCTGGTCACCGCGGTGCTGAGCCTGCGCGCGGCGTGGCTGCTGCGCCGCGACCGGGCCGAGGCGTTCCGGCTGTTCAAGCTGGCCCTGCTGGTGGACCTGCTGTTCGGGCAGGTCTTCAACTTCACCGTCAACCAGTTCGGCGCGGTCTTCGCGGTCGCGCTCGACCTGGCCCTGCTCGGCGTCGTCACCGCCGAGCACCGCAGGTTGCGGCGCGCCGCGCGCCGGTGAGCCTTTCCGACGTGCCCACCTGGTGCGAGATCGTTACGGTGGTCATCTCATCGAGGGAGGGAGAATCATGGTCGATGCTCCGGGCACCACGCCCCGCGCGCGTCCCAGTGTGGTGACGCTTTCCAGCTGGCTGCTCATTCTCGTCGCCGTCATCCAGGTGCTGAACCTGATCGTGACGCTGTCCGTCATCGGCACGATCCGCGACGTCCTCAAGGACGCGTACGCGGGCACCTCGGCCGAGTCGGCGGGCGACATCGCGTACGCCTTCACCATCGGCTCGTCGATCCTGACGCTGCTGCTCGCGGCCGGTCTGGTCGTCCTCGCGCTGCTGAACAACCGGGGCAAGAACGCCTCCCGGATCACCACCTGGATCCTCGGCGGCATCCTGCTCTGCTGCACCGGCGGCGGCCTGCTCAACGGCGTCTCCGGCGGCACGATGGGCGGCGGCGGCAACGCCAACGGCGACCTGCCCAGCGGCCAGGAGATCCAGCGCCGGCTGGAGGACGCGCTGCCGTCCTGGTACGGCCCGGTCAGCCTGCTGCTCGGCATCGTCGCGCTGCTCGCCCTGCTGGCCGCGCTGATCCTGCTGGCGCTGCCGAAGGCCAACGAGTTCTTCCGCAAGCCGAAGACGGCGTGGGAGCCCCCGGTGCCGGGCGGGGCCTACCCGGCGTACCCGTCGACCCCGGGCCAGTCGACCGACCCGGCGTACCCGTCCACCCCGGGCCAGCACCCGACCGGCGGAACGCCGCCGACGGCCCCCGGCGGTCAGCCGCCGGCCGGGCCGACCGGTCAGCCCGGCGAGCGCCGTGACCCGGAGCCGCCACCCGGAAGTTGACGTCGGGATTTCAGCGACGCCGACGATCCCTCCGAGTAGGTTGCAAGCCGACGCCTACCGGAGGGATCTGTCGTGTCCAACCCCGATCGGGTAGCCCCCCGCCGACCGGGCACGGTCGTCGCCGCGGTGGCGGTGCTGCTGTTGATGGCGGTCGGCGCCGTGGCGTACGCGGTGACGAACCTGGCCGTCGCGGGCGGCACGGTGGACCGGTTCCGGGCCGCGGCGGAGGACACCGGCGCGGGTGGCGGCGACATCGACCGGGTGGCCGGCCTGCTGCGCGGCTCGACCGTGCTGGCCGCCGTGCTCGGCGTGCTGGCCGCGCTGCTGCTGGTCGGGCTCGCGCTGGGCCTGCTCGCCGGTCGTCCCGGCGCACGGGTGGCCACCTGGGTGGTCGCCGGGCTGGGCCTGCTCTGCGGGTGCTGCGGGCTGGCGGTGCTGGTCGGGCAGCGTGCCGCCCCGTTGCAGCTCGGCGCCGACGACCGGATCACCGCCGACCTGCTGGGGCTGGTCGGTGACGCCTACCCGTCGTGGTGGATCCCGCTGAACGCGGCGCTGTCGGTGGCGCAGATCCTCGGCTACCTGGTGGTCGCCGCGCTGCTCACGCTCCCCTCGGCGAGCAGCTTCCTGCACCGGCGTCCGGCCGCGTCGCCGTCCGGCCCACCGACCGGCTACGGCGCGACCGTGTCCGGCGCCCCGGTCTCCGGGCCGACGCCGTGGGGCCCGCCGGCCGGCCTGCCGCCCTCGTC
>NZ_CADEAU010000728.1 GCF_902825405.1 Micromonospora maritima
GACCAACGCCGCCCCGGCGCGCCCCGCCCCGGACGGCACCGCCCCCGTCGACGCCGGCCCGACCGGAACCAGCCCGGACCGAACCCGGCCACGCGGACCGGACCTGTCGGCGGTGACCACGCTCCGGGCAAACCTGCGGCCCGGCGGCGCGGCCGAGTCGTACACGATCGACGCCGACCGGTCCGCGCTGACCGTCACCGGTGACCTCGCGGGCGTCACGGCCGCGCTCTACCGGCTGGCCGACCGGATCCGCTCCGGCGCGGAGGTGCTGCCGGCGGCGGAGGTGGGTCGACCGGTCACGCCCCGGCTGGGGCTGCGGTTGACCGACGCGGGCTCGGTCGGCCGCGAGCCGGACCCGGTGGCGTTCGCGGCCGGCGACGACTACAGCCTGAACACCGACGTCGTCGCCCCGGCGCTGCTGCCCCGGGCGCCGTGGGTGGACGCCGCCGCGGTGGCCCGGATCGACGCGCAGTTCCGGCAGTTCGTCGACCACGCCGTCGCGCGGGGCTACAACGGCGTCGTGGTGCCGGGGTTCCTGGAGTACGTCACGTTCGCCGGGGTCGGCGACGGGCACGCGGTCTACCCGGTCGGGGACCCGCACGTGGATCGGGCGCGGGCGATGGTCGCGGCGTTCGCCCCGGTCTTCCGGTACGCCGACGAGATGGGCCTGCGGGTCTTCCTGCTCACCGACATGCTCGCGGTCTCACCACCGCTGGAGAGGTACCTGGAACGGACCGTCGGCGGGCTCGATCCGACCGATCCCCGCCTCTGGGCGGTCTACCGGGCCGGGCTGACCGAGCTGTTCGGGAGCATGCCGTTCGTCGCCGGCCTGATGGTGCGCATCGGCGAGGGCGGCGAGGTCTACGCCGGCAGCGGCTGGGACTACACGTCGAAGCTCGCGGTCACCTCGCCCGCCGGCGTCCGCGCCATGCTGCGGGCGCTGCTCGACACGGCGGGGCCGGCCGGCAGGGAGATCATCTTCCGGAGCTGGACGGTCGGTGTCGGCGCGGTCGGCGACCTGCACACCAACCCCGAGGCGTACGCCGAGGTGCTGGGCGGGTTCGACGACCCGCACCTGATCGTGTCCACCAAGTACACGCTCGGGGACTTCTACAGCCACCTGCCGCTGAACACCACGCTGCTCGGCGGCGCGCACCGGCGGATCGTGGAGTTCCAGGCCCGGCGCGAGTTCGAGGGGTTCGGCGCGCTGCCCAACGACCTGGGTCCGCTGCACCGCGACGCGCTGCGCGCGTTCCTCGCCGCGAACCCGCGCGTGGAGGGGGTGTGGAACTGGACCCAGGACGGCGGGCCGCTGCGCGCCGGACCGATGTCGCTCTACCTGCGTTCTGGGTTCTGGCAGCTCTACGACCTGAACACGGACACGGTGGCGCGGCTGGCCTGGGACCCGGACACCGACCCGGCCCAGGTGACCGCGGAGTGGGCGTACCGGACGTTCTCCGCCGACCCGGGCACCGTCGCGGCGATCGGGCAGGCGATGGCGCTGTCCCGGACGGCGGTCACCACCGGCCTCTACGTCGGCCCGTACGCGGACACCTCGGTACGGGCCCTCGGGCTGGAACCGCCCCCGATGATGTGGATCTTCGAGTGGGACATCCCGACCGGTGACTCCGCGGCCCTGGACAGCATCTACGCGGTGGCCCGGGATCGGGTCGACGCGGCGGTCGCCGAGGGCGACGAGGCCGTCGCGACGGCCCGGCGGATGCGCGACCTGGTGGCCGGCACCGACCCGGCCACCTGGCGGGACGCCGGCCTGCGGCAGCGGTTCGTCGACACGCTCGACTACCAGGTGGACCTGTTCGTGACGCTCGGCGCCTACCGGACCATGGTGCTGCGGCACGCGCAGTGGCTGGACACCGGCGCCGACGCGGCGTACGCGCAGTGGCGGTCGGCCGCCGACGCGTACCGGCAGGCACGCGACCACCACCGGCAGCGCTACGGCGGGGACCTCGACCTGCCGGCGTACCGCTTCACCGCGGCCGACCTCGGCGCGCAGCGGGCGGACCGCGACCCGGCGGTGGCCTGGGTGGCGCGGGCGCTGCTGGTCCTGGTCGCGATCGTGGTGGGATGGGGTCTG
>NZ_CADEAU010000729.1 GCF_902825405.1 Micromonospora maritima
GATCGCGCCGGCGAACCCGCCGTCGCGCAGGTGCCCGAGCAGCGCCGCGCCGACACCCTGGCCGGTGGTGCTGGCGCCGTAGACGGCGATGCCGCGCGGGGCAAGCAGCCGGGCGATCGAGCGCGCCTCGGTGCGGTGCTCCCGGCCGCGCTGCACCGCGAGCGTCGCCTCGGTCGCGGCGATCGGGAAGCTCAGGTGCACCACGCCGTCGGCGTACTGGCGCTGCACCTGGTAGCCGAAGTCGGCGAAGACCCGCAGCATGGTCCCGTTCGCCGGGAGGACCTCGGCGACGAAGTGCACGATGCCGTGCCGGCCGGCCGCGTCGGCCAGGTGCTCCAGCAGCACCGACCCGATGCCCCGGCCCTGGTAGGCGTCCTCCACCACGAACGCCACCTCGGCCTCCGGCGAGGCGGGACCGAGCCGTTCGTACCGGCCGACCGCGACGATCCGCTCGCCGGCCAGCACCACGAACGCCTCCCGGTCGCGGTGGTCGACGGTGACGAAGCGCTTCAGGTCCCGCTCCGGGATGCGCGGGTACGGCGAGAAGTAGCGCAGGTAGCGGGTCCGCTCGGAGAAGCGGGCGTGCATCGCCACGATCGCCGCCGCGTCGTCCGGGCGGATCTGTCGCAGCTGGACGGTCGTGCCGTCACTGAGCAGCACGTCCACCGGTTGCTCGACGGTGGTCACCGGATCAGTCGCGCGGGTCGTGCGGGTCGAGCCCGAGCAGCGGGAAGACCGCCTTGCGGGTGGCCGCGACCGCCCGGTCCACCGCGTTGGGCTCGCCGCTCGGCTGCCACGGCTGGTAGTCCGGGTCCACGTCGTCGGTCATCCGCAGCGGGACGTCGTGCCCGGGCCGCCGGCGGGCGGCCAGCTCCCGCCAGCCGGGCGGGGTGAGCGTGGCCGGGTCGATCGGCTCGCCGGTGGCGATCGCGAGCAGGTGCGTCCAGGCCCGGGGCACCACCTCGACGAGCGCGTACCCGCCGCCGCCGGTGGCCACCCAGCGGCCGTCGCACAGCTCGTCGGCGAGCGCCCGCAGCGCCCGGTAGGTGGCCCGCTGCCCGTCCACGGACAGGTGCAGGTCGGCCAGCGGGTCACTGCGGTGCCCGTCCGCGCCGCACTGGGTGACCAGCACCTGGGGCCGGTACGCGCGCAGCACCGACGGCACCACCGCGTGGAACGCCCGCTGCCAGCCGGCGTCGCCGACCCCGGGCGGCAGCGGCAGGTTGACCGCGGTGCCCTCCGCGCCCGGCCCGCCGGTCTCGTCCGGGAAGCCGGTGCCGGGGAACAACGCGAGCGGCGTCTCGTGCAGGCTGACCGTGAGCACCCGCGGGTCGCGGTAGAAGATCTCCTGCACCCCGTCGCCGTGGTGCACGTCCACGTCCACGTACGCGACGCGTTCCGCGCCGAGGTCGAGCAGGCGCGCGATGGCCACCGCCGGGTCGTTGTAGACGCAGAACCCGGCCGCCCGGGCCGGCATGGCGTGGTGCAGGCCACCGGCCACGTTCACCGCACGCCGGGCCTCGCCGCGCCACACCGCCTCGGCCGCGGCCACGGTGGCGCCGGCGATCAGCGCGCTCGACTCGTGCATCCCGTCGAAGACCGGGTTGTCCGAGGTGCCCAGGCCGAAGCCGGCGAAGAGCGGGTCACGCGGCGCGGCCCGAACGGCGTCCAGGTAGGCCGGGTCGTGCACCCGGGTCAGCAACGCGTCGTCGGCCGGCTCGGGCTTGACCACCCGCACCCCGGGCCGGTCCAGCACGCCCAGTTCCCGGGCGAGTGCCATGGTCAGCTCGACCCGGACCGGGTCCAGCGGATGGTCGCCCATGTCGTAGGCGAGGAGGGCGGGGTCCCAGACCACCACCGTGTCGTCGGCCATTCGGATATCGTCGCACGCGAGCCCCGGCGCGCCCACCAGCCGCGCGTTCACCGGCCGGACGTGCCGCCGGTCGCCACCGGACGGTCCGGGTCGGCCACCCACTCGCTCCACGAGCCGACGTAGAGGGCGGCGTCCGGGCGACCGGCCAGGTGCAACGCCAGCACCGCCTGCGCGGCGGTCACCCCCGAGCCGCAGTACGCCCCGACCGGCGCGTCC
>NZ_CADEAU010000730.1 GCF_902825405.1 Micromonospora maritima
CCCCGGGCGCGTCGTGCCCGGCCAGCAGCGGCCCGAGGTCGGGCGGCGGGCGTTGCGGGTACGCAGCTCCGCGACCAGGTCCGGTTCGGCCCGGCCCCGGGCCAGCAGCAGCACGAACGGGTCCCGGTCCAGCAGCCAGGCCGCCTGGTAGCACAGGGCCGCGGCGTGCCGGCAGGGGTGGTCCCAGGACGGGCAGTCGCACTCCGGGTCGAGGTCGCCGTACCCGGGCAGCAGCCGCACGCCGACGGTGTCGGCGGTGTCCACCAGGTCGTGCGGCATGTCCCGGTCGAGCAGCGCGGCGATGTGCCCGGCGCGGGCGGCCACCGCGTCCAGCAGACGGTCCCACTGGGCGTCGGTGAGGGCGCGCACCCGCACCACGGTGTCGTGCGGGTGCTCCGGGTCGCCGTCGTGCACCGGCGCGCCGATCCGGCCCGGGCTGACCGTGATCGGCCCGACCTGGCCGGCGAAGGCGTACCGCCGGCCCCGGGCGAGCTGCGCCGGGTCGAGCGCGGCGTGCTCCATCGACTCGATCCACGCGTTGCCCCACCAGGTGTCGGCGAACCGGCGGCCGATCCGCCGCCCGGGGCCGAACGCGGGGAAACTGCGGGCCGGCTCGTCCTCGCCGCTCATGTCGTCTCCGCCAGCCGCACCAGCCGGAACAGGTCGGCGTCGGACAGCTCGGTCAGGGCGGTCTCGCCGCCGGTGAGCACCGCGTCGGCGAGGTCCCGCTTGGACTCCAGCAGGGCGGCGATCCGCTCCTCCAGCGTGCCCTGGGCGATCAGCCGGTGCACCTGCACCGGCCGGGTCTGCCCGATGCGGTGGGCGCGGTCGGTGGCCTGTTCCTCCACCGCCGGGTTCCACCACCTGTCGTAGTGCACCACGTGGTCGGCCCGGGTCAGGTTCAGACCGGTGCCGGCCGCCCGCAGCGAGAGCAGGAACACCGGCACGTCGCCGGCCTGGAAGCGGCGCACCATCTCCTCCCGCCCGGCGACCGGGGTGCCGCCGTGCAGCAACTGCGCGGGTACGCCCCGCGCGGCGAGGTGCCGTTCCAGCAGCCGGGCCATCCGGACGTACTGGGTGAAGACCAGCACCGCGCCGTCGCCGGCCAGGACGGTGCCCAGCAGGTCGTCGAGGAGTTGCAGCTTCTCCGAGCGCCCGGTGAGCGGCCCGTCGACCTCGCCCAGGTAGTGCGCGGGGTGGTTGCACACCTGCTTGAGCGCGACGAGCAGCTTGAGCACCCGGCCCCGGCGGGCCACGCCGGTGGCATCCCGGATCTCCGCCATCACCTCCTCGACCACCCGCCGGTAGAGCGCCGCCTGCTCGTCGGTGAGCGGCACCTGATGGTCGGTCACGGTCCGGGGCGGCAGCTCCGGCGCGATGCCGGGATCGGACTTGCGCCGCCGCAGCAGGAACGGACGGACCAGGCGGGACAGCCGGTCCAGCGCGGCCGGGTCCCGGTCGGTCCCGACCGGGCGCGCCCAGCGGGCGCGAAACGCCCCGGCGGTGCCGAGCAGGCCGGGGGTGGTCCAGTCGAGCAGCGCCCACAGGTCGGGCAGGTCGTTCTCCACCGGCGTGCCGGTGAGCGCCACCCGGGCCTCGGCCGGGATCTCGCGCAGCGCGCCCGCGGTGTCGCTGAGCCGGTTCTTGACGTACTGGGCCTCGTCGGCGACGACCAGGCCCCACCGCGGGCCGGCCAGCGTGGCGGCGTCGCGCCGCAGGGTGCCGTAGCTGGTCAGCACGAATCCGTCGGTGACCCCGTCGAGGGTCCGCGCGGCGCCGTGGAACCGGCGTACCGGCACGCCCGGGGCGAACCGGCGGATCTCCCGCTCCCAGTTGCCGAGCACGGAGGCGGGGCAGACCACCAGGGTCGGCCCGGAGCGCCGGCGCAGGTGCAGCGCGACCACCGTGACGGTCTTGCCGAGCCCCATGTCGTCGGCGAGGCAGCCGCCGAGACCGAGCGCGGTCATCCGGTCCAGCCAGCGCAGCCCGCGCAGCTGGTAGGCGCGCAGCGTGCCGGCCAGCCCGGCCGGCGCGGCCAGCGGCTCGGCGCCGCCGTCGGGCTCGGCGATGCGGTCCCGCAGCGCGTC
>NZ_CADEAU010000731.1 GCF_902825405.1 Micromonospora maritima
CGCCGCGACGGGCGGCCGTAGGTGTAGTCGTCGCCCGCGCCGGAGGCGGAGACCGCCGACCGGACGGCGGCGCCCAGCAGCTCCCGCCAGGGCTGCGGCGGGTGGAACACCTCCTCCGCCCACCGTCGCCACCCCCGGGGCGCGGTCCCGGGCCGGCCGGTGATGCCCTCGGCCACCCGGAACCGCACGGCGTCCCGCTCCTGCTCGGTGAGCCCGTGCGCGCCGTCCGGCCCCAGGTCCCACTCCCGGTCGAGCCCGTCCGCGCCGCTGCCGCAGTCCAGCCAGGCCAGGTGCTGGGTGAGCGGGCCGAGCCGGAACTGCCGCAGGTAGTCCTCCATCAGCTCCCCGTCGGGCAGACGCAGGTCGCGGGGCTCGACCGCGCCCTCGGGCCGGACCAACCCGTCGCCGTACGCGTCGTCGTTGATCTCGCAGTCCGCGGCGATGTTGATCCGCAGCCGCTCCGCCGGCCCGGTCAGCCCCTGCTCCCGGACGACGCGGTCACCTCGACCGTGGTGGTCGCGCAGCAGGTGGGACACCTCGTGCACCCACACGCCGGCGAGGTCCTCGACAGGCGTCCGGTCCACGAACACCGGTGAGACGTAGCACCGCCAGTGCCGGTCCACGGCCATCGTGGGAACGCGTCGGGACTCCACCACGTGCAGCGCGAACAGCGCCGTCGCGAGATAGGGGCGGGCCCGGGCGGCGTAGAGGCGCGCGGTGAGCAGCTTGTCCCGGTCGAGGACCGTCGTGGTGGCGGTCACCGGCCGGTTCCCGCGATCGCCGCGACCCGCTCGGCCGTCTCGTCGGCCCGCCGGGACAGCGACGCCACGGGCAGGACCCGGTCGATCACCGCCGGCACGTCCCAGTCGTCCCGACGGAGTCGGGCCAGGGTGGTGGCCGGGACGACCACCAGGTCCGGCGCGCCGGTCTCCACCGCCCGGCCGAGCACCGTCCAGGCCGCGTCCCAGCGGGACCGGTCCGGGCGACGGCGTACCGCGTCCACGACGGCGTCCAGCACCGCCTGGCGCAGGTCTCCCCGATCGGGCAGGACGGCGGTGGCGGGATCGGCCAGCAGTTCCTCCGGGTCGGGCAGGTCCATCCGGTCCAGGTTGGCCAGTAGCTCCAGCCCGGGGCCGTCGCCCACCGCGCCCCGGACCAGCGTGGACAGCACGTCCCGGGAGGTGCCCGCCGCCTCCGCGAAGGCGATCAGCCGCAGCGCCATCTCCCAACTGCGCGGCGACGGCCAGGCGCCGCCCCGCCCGGCCTCGCTGGTGGGCAGCCGGTGCACCAGCGAGGGGCGCGCCGACAACAGGCCGCACACCGCCCGCCGGGCGTACCCGACGGCGTCGGTCAGCCGCGCCGGGTCGAGTCGGGGCATCGTGGCGCGGGGCCAGGTCCCACCGAGACCCCGGACGACGACGTCGTGGTCGTGGCTCCACTGCAGATGCACGAAGCGGTTGGCCAGCGGCGGGCTCAGTTCCCAGCCGTCCGCGGCCGCGCTGCGGGGGTTGGCGGCGGCCACGATCCGGACCTCCGGTGGCAGGCACAGGCTGCCGACGCGCCGTTCGAGGACGAGGCGGAGCAGGGCCGCCTGCACGGCCGGCGGCGCGGTGGACAGCTCGTCCAGGAACAACAGCCCGCGGCCCGCGCGGACCAGGCGGACCGCCCAGTCCGGCGGCGCCATCGGCACGCCCTGGGTCGCCGGGTCGTCGCCGACCACCGGCAGTCCGGCGAAGTCGGACGGCTCGTGCACGCTGGCGATCACGGTCGTCAAGGGCAGGTCCAGCGCGGCGGCGAGCTGGGTCAGCGCGGCGGTCTTGCCGATGCCGGGGGCGCCCCACAGCAGCACCGGCAGGTCGGCCGCCACGGCGAGCGTCAGCGCCTCCAGTTGTGGATCGGGACGCGGCTCGGTGGTGGTGTCGCCGAGCAGGGCGAGCAGGTCGGCGGCGACGTCGAGCTGCGTCGTCGGTGGATGGGCGGGCAGGGCGGAGCGAGCAGGCATGGGCATCACCGGGGTCGTCGGGGCCGGGTCGCGGCCGGGGGTCAGCGGGCGTGGGCGTGGCGGGGGCGGGAGCGTCGCGCGGGC
>NZ_CADEAU010000732.1 GCF_902825405.1 Micromonospora maritima
GGCCCGCCGGCCGGTCCGCAAGCCGCGCCGCCCGCCCAGGCTGGGCGACGCCGGCCGGCGCCTGCGGCTGGGCACCGTGCTGGCGCTGACGCTGTTCGCGAGCATCGGCGTCCGGCTGGTCTACCTGCAGACCGTGGACACCCCGGCGTACGCCGACGGCGGCCTGCCCAACCGGCTCGCCGTGGTCGAGCTGCCGGCCCCGCGCGGCGCCATCCTCGACCGGGCCGGCGAGCCGCTGGCGCACAGCGTCGAGGCCCGGTACGTCTTCGCCGACCCGACCCGGGTCAAGGACCGGTTCGCCACCGCGCGGCTGCTCTCCCCGCTGCTCGGTGTGCCGGCCTCGGAACTGGCCGACAAGATGCGCAAGCGCACCCTGCCCGGCACCGACACCCCGTCGCAGTTCGTCTACCTGGCGCGCGGCGTCGAGATCGGCCGGGCCAAGCAGATCATGGCGCTGGACCTGGCCGGCATCAACGTGCACCGGGACGAGCGGCGCGAGGTGCCCGGCGACGACCTGGCCGCCAACCTGATCGGCTTCGTCAGCCAGGACATGAACGGCCTGGAGGGGCTGGAGGCGAAGTACGACGACGTGCTGCGCGGGCAGGCCGGCAAGCGCACCTACGAGGTGGGCCTGGGCGACCTCGCCGCGCCGATCCCGGGCGGTTACAGCCGCACCACCCAGCCGAAGCCGGGCAGCTCCCTGCGGCTCACCATCGACCGGGACCTGCAGTTCATGACCCAGCGGATCCTGGCCAGGCAGATGGCCCAGACCAAGGGCAGCGTCGGCGCGGCCGTGATCATCGACGTCCCGACCGGAGAGGTGCTGGCCCAGGCCAGTCAGCCCACCTACAACGCGGCCGACCCGGGCAAGGTGGAGTCGCCGTCGGACCGGGACGACGCCGCCACCACGTTCGTGGTGGACCCCGGCTCGATCCACAAGGCGATCACGTTCGGCGCGGCGCTCCAGGAGGGCGTGATCACGCCGAACACCACGATGCCGGTGCCGAACATCATCGTCCGGGGTGGAGTCCCCTTCCAGGACACCCACCCGGCGAACGGCCGGACCATGAGCATTCCGGGCATGCTCGCCTTCTCGTCCAACGTCGGCACCATCGAGATCGCCGAGAAGCTGGGCAAGGAACGGCTGATCGACTACCAGAAGCGGTTCGGGCTGGGCCAGGCGACCGGCGAGGGCCTGCCGGGCGAGGCGCCCGGCCGGCTGCTCCCGGCCGACCAGTGGAGCGGCTCGGCGTGGGGGTCCGTGCCGATCGGGCACAGCGTGGACGCCACGCCGTTGCAGATGGCCGCCGCGTACAACGCGATCGCCAACAACGGGACGTACGTGCAGCCGCACCTGATCAAGGAGACGGTGGGGCCGGACGGCCGGCGGACCCCGGGCGCCGCCCCGGACACCCGCTCGGTGCTCAGCCCGGCGAACGCGGCCGCCCTGCGGCGGATGATGGAGGCGGTCACCACGGTCGACGGCCCGGACGGGTCGGCCACCGGCCTGGCCGCCAAGGTCCCGGGCTACCGGGTGGCCGGCAAGACCGGCACCGGCCTGCGCTACGACAACGGCAGGAAGCAGCCCGGCGAGGTCGGGTCGTTCATCGGGATGGCCCCGGCGGAGAACCCGCGCTACGTGGTGGCGGTCTTCGTCTGGAGCCCCGGCGGCGGTGGCGGTGCGGTCGCCGCCCCGGCGTTCCGGGAGATGATGGGCTACACGCTCCGGCACTACCGGGTGCCGCCGTCGCTGACCGACAAGTCCCCGAAGTTCGAGGTCTTTCCGCGCTGAGCCGGCACGGCGGGACATCATCGGTGAGTGGCGACGAACCACCGGGGCGGCTGTGCGGTCGGAACCGGACGACCGGGTAGGGTCTGACGCCGTGCCCGGCAATCCACGTCCCGCCACCGTGCGTCCCGTCCGGCTCGGCGACCTCGCCGCCCGACTGGCCCTGACGCCGCCGGAGGCCGCCGCCGAGCTGGCCGTCACCGGCGTCACCCACGCCAGCCAGGAGGTCCGTCCCGGCGACCTGTACGCCGCCCTGCCCGGCGCCCGCCGGCACGGCGCGGAGTT
>NZ_CADEAU010000733.1 GCF_902825405.1 Micromonospora maritima
GGGTGCCCGGCCCGGCGGGCCAGCACGCCGACCGCGCCGCCCGCGAGCAGAGCCAGCACCGGCAGCAGCAGCATGGCCAGCCGTTGCGCCGCGGCCGGGTCCAGCCAGGACGGTTCGAGGACACCCAGCCGTACGGTGGCCAGCGGACGGTTGGCGACGATCGTCGGCGCGACGGAGAGCAGGGCGAGCAGCCAGACGATCCCGGCGGTGCCCGCGACGCCCCAGCCGAACGGCGGCTTGAGCAGCACGGCGATCGCCGCCCCCGCGCCCACCACCGCGCCGAGGGCCGCGCAGATGCCGGCGGCCCACACCGGGTCGACGGAGCCGCCCAGCTCGGCGGCGCGGGCCGGCTGCATGCAGAGCGGAGCGACCACCATCGCGCCCAGCGCGCTGACGCCGGCGACGGAGAGCAGCTCGGTGGTGCCCGCGGGGACCTCGTCCCGGCGGGCGAAGCGCTCGGTGAGGACGGCCCCGGCGACCGTGGCGACCGCGGCGAACCAGCCGACCCAGGCGAGCTGGGCGGGCCACCTGTTGACCGAGGCGTCGACGAACGCGCCGTCGAGACGGACGACGCCGAAGCCGTACGCGATGCCGAGCTGGCCGGCACCGGCCAGCACGCTCACCCCGAGCGCCGTGAGCAGCAACCTGCCCCACGTCCGAAAGGCCATGTCGGGCACGTTACGGCCCGGTGCCGCCGATCGCCACCTTGCCGCCGCGCGGCGCGGCGAACCCCGTCGGCGTGGCTACTTCAACTCGACCAGACGGGCGAGGTAGGTGGTGTCGCCGACGTTGGTGAGCATGTGCACCGCACCCGGGTCGCGGTAGACCACCCCGCCGGTGGGCTCGTCGGCGTCGATCGTGACGCCGTCGATCGTCTGCACCACGTTCTTCGCCCCCTGGACCGCCACCACCAGGTACGGGTGGTCGTGCCGGTGCAGCGGCTGCCGCTCGCCCGGCTCCAGCCGGATGTGCCAGACGCGTACCCGGTCGTTCTCGAAGACGATCTCCTGGCCCACCGGGCCGAGTTCGAGGTCGGCGGAGAGGTCGGTCATCGCGGTCCGTCCAGTTGGGGGAGCACCTCGGCGGCGATCAGCTCCACGTGGTCGAGGTCGTCGAAGTCGATCAGCCGCAGGTGGACCCGGGTGGTCCCGACCGCGGCGAACTCGCCGAGCCGGTCGACGAGCTGGGCCGGGGAGCCGACCACCGGGTCCTCCGGCGGGAGCGCGCTGGTGACGTGCAGCGGCGCCGCGCGGCGCCGCGCCTCGGCGTCGGTGCGTCCGATCGCCACCACCACGCCGGCGGAGAGCGTCAGCGGCGCGCGGCCGGAGGCGTCACGCCCGGTGCGGTCGCACGCCTCGCGGACCCGCTCGTACGCGGCGGCCGTCTCGGCGACGCTCTTGAACGGCATGTTGAACTCGTCGGCGTACCGGGCGGCCAGCTCGGGGGTGCGCTTCGGGCCGCGGCCGCCCACGATCACCGGCGGGCCGGGCTGCTGCACGGGCTTGGGCAGCGCGGGGGCGTCGGCCAGCTGGTAGTGCTCGCCGGTGAAGCTGTACGTCTCGCCGAGCGGCGTGCGCCACAGCCCGGTGACGATCTCCAACTGCTCGGCCAGCCTGTCGAACCGCTCGCTGACCGGCGGGAACGGGATGCCGTACGCGGTGTGCTCGCGCGCGAACCAGCCGGCGCCGATGCCCAGCTCGACCCGACCGCCGCTCATCCGGTCGACCTGGGCGACCATGACGGCCAGCGGCCCGGGCAGGCGGAAGGTGGCCGAGGTGACGAGCGTGCCGAGCCGGATCCGGGAGGTCTCCCGCGCCAGCGCGGCGAGCGTGAGCCAGGCGTCGGTGGGGCCGGGCAGCGCCGGCTCGTCCCCCATGGCCCGGTAGTGGTCGGCCCGGAAGAAGCCCTCGAAGCCGGTCTCCTCGACCAGCCGGGCGAACCGGAGCTGGTCGTCGTAGTCCGCTCCGCGGTGAGGTTCGGTGAAGACCGAGACCCGCATGGTCACCGTCCTCCCGCCGCCGCGGCCCGCGGCGGCGTCTCGGTCGACGCGGCCGGCGGGCCCGCCGGGCCGGC
>NZ_CADEAU010000734.1 GCF_902825405.1 Micromonospora maritima
CACGGCCTGGTCCGCGTCACCGGCACCGCGTCGGCCGCGACACCGGGCGCCGACGCGGCGACCGCGCTGCGCGACACGCTCGCCGCCACCGCCGAGGCGGACCGCGACCGGGTGCTCTCCGACCTGGTCCGCACCCACGCGGCGGCGGTGCTCGGCTACGCCTCGCTGCGCGACGTGGACGCGGAGAAGGGCTTCGTCGAGCTGGGCTTCGACTCGCTGACCGCGGTGGAGTTCCGCAACCGGCTCGCCGCCGCCACCGGGCTGCGCCTGCCGTCCACGCTCATCTACGACCGGCCCACCACCGCGGCCATGGTCGCGCACCTGCGCGGCGCGCTGCTCGCCGAGCGGAGCACCTCCGCGCTGTCCGTCCTCGGCGAGCTGAACAAGCTGGAGACCGCGATGCGCGCCATCGCCGCCGACGACACCGACCGTGCCGCCGTCGCCGCCCGGCTGCGCGAACTGCTCTCGCTCTGGACGTACGCCGACGGCGCCGCCGACGACACCGGCGCGGGCGACGGCAACCTCGACTCCGCCAGCGCCGAGGAACTGTTCCACCTCCTCGACGACGAACTCGGAACCGCCTGAGATGCCCCGGACCTCTGATCCCGATACGGAGCGGCCCGATGCCCACTGAGGAAGAGTTCCTCGACTACCTCCGGCGCGCCACGGCCGACCTGCGCGAGGCGCGGCGGCGCGTCCGCGAGGTGGAGGCCAAGGACCGCGAGCCGATGGCCATCGTGGGCATGGCCTGCCGCTACCCGGGCGGGGTGCACGGTCCGGACGCACTGTGGCAGCTCGTCGCCGACGGCCGCGACGGGGTGGGGGAGTTCCCCACCGACCGGGGCTGGGACCTGGACCGGCTCTTCTCCGTCGACCCGGACGACCCCGGCACGTCCTCCACCGACAAGGGCGGCTTCCTCTACGAGGCCACCGCGTTCGACCCCGCGTTCTTCGGCATCTCGCCGCGCGAGGCGCTCGCCATGGACCCGCAGCAGCGGCTGCTGCTGGAGAGCACCTGGGAGACGTTCGAGTCCGCCGGCCTCGACCCGCAGCGGCTGCGCGGCAGCCGGACCGGCGTGTTCGCCGGCGTCATGTACCACGACTACGCCTCCCGGGTGGTCGACCTCCCGGAGGGCGTCGAGGGCTACCTCGGCACCGGCAACTCCGGCAGCGTGGTGTCCGGCCGGGTGGCGTACACGTTCGGGCTGGAAGGACCCGCCGTCACCATCGACACCGCCTGTTCGTCGTCGCTGGTGGCCGTGCACCTCGCCGTGCAGGCGCTGCGGCAGCGCGACTGCGACCTGGCCCTGGCCGGCGGCGTCACCGTGCTGTCCACCCCCGGCGTCTTCGCCGAGTTCTCCCGCCAGCGCGGCCTGGCCGCCGACGGGCGGTGCAAGTCGTTCGCCGCCGCCGCCGACGGCACCGGCTGGGCCGAGGGCGTCGGCATGCTGCTGCTGCAACGCCTCTCCGACGCGCAACGCGACGGCCGGCACATCCACGGCGTGATCCGGGGCAGCGCCGTCAACCAGGACGGCGCCAGCAGCGGCCTCACCACCCCCAACGGGCCCAGCCAGGAACGGGTGATCCGGCAGGCGCTGGCCAACGCGCGGCTGTCCCCGGCCGACGTGGACGTGGTGGAGGCGCACGGCACCGGCACCACGCTCGGCGACCCGATCGAGGCGCAGGCGTTGCTGGCCACGTACGGGCAGGACCGCGACGGGCGCGACCCGCTGTGGTTGGGGTCGGTGAAGTCGAACCTGGGGCACACCCAGGCGGCGGCCGGCGCCGCCGGGATCATCAAGATGGTCCTGGCCATGCGGCACGGGGTGCTGCCCCGCACGCTGCACGTGGACGAGCCGTCCCCACACATCGACTGGTCCGCGGGCGCGGTCGAGCTGCTCACCGAGGAACGGCCGTGGCCGGCCGGCGAGCGGCCCCGCCGGGCCGCCGTCTCCTCGTTCGGCATCAGCGGCACCAACGCCCACGTCATCGTCGAGCAGCCGCCGCCCGCCGAGGAGCCCGAGGCCGGCACCCCGCCGCCGATCGCGCCGGTGCTGCTCTCCGCCCGCT
>NZ_CADEAU010000735.1 GCF_902825405.1 Micromonospora maritima
CCCCGCGCCACCGCGGTGGGCGTGTCCCCGGCCGGACGCCGGTAAGCTGGCCGGCCGTGAGCACAACCGGATCGCCGCCCACCGTCGCCGAGGTGGTGGCCGCCCTGGACCGCCGCTACCCGCCGGCCTGGGCCGAGGAGTGGGACCGGGTCGGCCTGGTGCTGGGCGAGCCCGACCACCCGGTGCGCCGCGTCGCCTGCGTGGTCGACGTGGTCCCGGAGACGGTCGACGAGGCGCTCGCCGCCGGCGCCGACATGATCGTCGCGCACCACCCGCTGCTGCTGCGTGGCGTCTCCTCGGTGGCCGCCACCACGTACAAGGGCCGGATCGTGCACCGGCTGATCAAGGCCGACGTCGCCCTGTACGTGGCACACACCAACGCCGACGTGGCCGCCCCCGGGGTGTCCGACGCCCTGGCCGCCCGGTTCGGGCTGACCGGGTTGCGCCCGCTGCACCCGCCCCGCCCCGGCTCGCCCGCCGACGGGCCCGACCGGGGCATCGGCCGGATCGGCGAGCTGCCCGTCCCGACGACCCTCGCCGAGCTGACCAGGCGGGCCGCCGACGTGCTCCCGGTCACCGCCTGGGGCGTTCGCGCCGCGGGCGATCCCGGGCGTATGGTTCGTACCCTCGCCGTCAGCGGTGGCTCGGGGGACAGCTTCCTCGCCGAGGCGACCGCGGCCGGGGTGGACGCGTTCCTCACCGCGGACCTGCGCCACCACCCGGCCGGCGAGCACCTCGCCGCCGGCGGCCCGGCCCTGCTGGACGCCGCCCACTGGGCGACCGAACGACCCTGGCTGGACGACCTGGCCGCCCACCTGCGGGACGAGCTGGGCGTCGAGGCCGTGGTGTCCGACCTGGACACCGACCCGTGGACCGTGCACGCCGCCGCGCCCCGACCGGACGACAAGGAGCCCCGACCGTGAAGGCTGACCCGAAGGTGCAGCGTCGCCTGCTCGACCTGCAGGCGATCGACACCACCCTGGCCCAGCTCGCGCACCGCCGCCGCAGCCTGCCGGAGCGGGCCGAGCTGGAGGCGCTCGCGCGGGAGCTGTCCGCGCTGGAGGACGAGCGGGTCCGCGCCCAGGTTGCCGTCGACGACCTGGACCGGGACATCGCCCGGCTGGAGAAGGACGTCGACCAGGTGCGGGCGCGCAAGAGCAAGGACGAGGCCCGGCTGGCCTCGGGCAGCGGCCCGGCCCGGGAGCTGGAGGCGCTCCAGCACGAGCTGGTCTCGCTCAACCGCCGGCAGAGCGACCTGGAAGACGCCGAGCTGGAGCTGATGGAGCAGCGGGAGACCGCGCAGGGCGTACTCGACGGCATCGAGGGCCGCATCGCCGACGCCCGGGAGCGCCGGGCCGCGGCCGAGCAGCGCCGCGACGACGCGCTGGCCGAGATCGCCAAGGAGGAGGAGTTCAAGCGGACCTCCCGCCAGCCGCTCGCCGGGGACCTGCCGGCGGACCTGGTCACCCTCTACGACAAGATCCGCGAGGACACCGGGCTGGGCGCGGCGCTGCTCACCGGAGGCCGCTGCGGCGGCTGCCGGCTGGAGCTGTCCGGCGCCGACCTGGCCCGGATCCGCAAGGCCGACCCGGACGACGTGGTCCGCTGCGAGGAGTGCCGCCGGATCATGGTCCGGACGAACGAGTCGGGGCTGTAGTCGCCGTGGCGGTGCGCGCGGTGGTGATCGAGGCCGACGGCGGGTCCCGGGGCAATCCCGGGCCGGCCGGCTACGGCGCGGTGGTCCGGGACCCGGAGACCGGTGAGGTGCTGGCCGAGCGGTCCGAGTCGATCGGCACGGCGACGAACAACGTGGCCGAGTACCGGGGCCTGATCGCCGGGCTGGAGGCCGCCGCCGAGCTGGGCGCGGCCGAGGTCGAGGCGCGGATGGACTCCAAGCTGGTGGTCGAGCAGATGTGCGGCCGCTGGCAGATCAAGCACCCCGGGCTGCGCCCGCTCGCGGCCCAGGCCGCCGGGCTGGTCGGCCGGTTCGCCGCCGTCCGCTTCGTCTGGGTGCCCCGGGAGCGCAACCGGCACGCGGACGCCCTGGCCAACGCGGCGATGGACGCG
>NZ_CADEAU010000736.1 GCF_902825405.1 Micromonospora maritima
CCGCGCGTACCGCCTCGGCGGCCCGGGCCGCCGCGACCCCCTGCTCCACCGCGTCCGCCGTGGCGAAGCCGTGTTCGGCCGCCACCGCGCGGACCGCGTCGGCGCCGGCGAGCTGCTGGAACGCCGGCTTGGCGCGCTTCGACACGTCCCGTGGGATCGGCGCGCCGGGCACCGGCAGGTAGCCGATCTCGCCGGCCGCGCCGCTGCTGCCGTGGTGCAGGCGGCCACCCAGCATGATCGCCAGGCCGACACCGGCGTCCACCCAGACCAGCACGAAGTCGGCGGTGTCCCGGGCCGCGCCCGACTGCGCCTCGGCGACCGCGGCCAGGTTCACGTCGTTCTCGAAGACGACAGGCGTGTCCAGGTCCTCGCGGAGCGCGGCGAGCAGGCCGCTGTGCCAGCGCGGCAGGTTGAACGCGAACGTGATGTCGCCGGTCTGCGGATCGACCAGGCCGGGGGTGCCGAGCACCACGCGTCGGACGGCGGACAGGTCGGCCCCGGCGCTGCTGGCCGCCTGGACCACGGCGTTGTGCACCACGCCGACCGGATCGTCGGTGTCCCTGGTGGACTGCTCGACCCGGCCGACCACGGCGCCGGTGATGTCGGCGCAGGCCGCCACCACCCGCTCGGCGCCGACGTCCACGCCGACCACGTACGCGCTGCCCGGTCGCACCGCGTAGAGCTGGGCGTTCGGGCCCCGCCCGCCGGCCTGCTCACCGACCCGGGCGACCAGCCCGCGCTCCTCCAGCCGCTCGACGAGCTGGGACGCGGTGACCTTGGACAGCCCGGTCAGCTCGCCGATCCGGGCCCGGGTCAGCGGCCCGCGTTCGAGCAGCAGCTCCAGCGCCGCTCGGTCGTTGAGCGCCCGCAACAGTCGGGGGGTGCCGGGCAGCCGGGTCGCACTCATGCCAACGTCCTCAATTTTTCCGTAAAGTTTCTAACCATAAAACGCCTGCCGAAGGGTGCCCGTTAGCGTATCGGCCACCCCGATCCGCAGAGGTCGGACGACCCGGCAGGGAAAGGGGATACTCGTGGGGTTGGATCCAGGACTCCGTCGGCTCGCGCTGGGCACGTTGCTTGCCGCGTACGCCGGCCCGGTCCCGCCGGACTGGGCGGTCGACCTGCTCGCCGACGGGCTCGCCGGGCACACCCTGTTCGGCACCAACGTCCACGACCCGGCCCAGGTGGCGGCGTCCACCGCGGCGCTGCGCGCCGGCCGTGCCGACGTGATCCTCGCGATCGACGAGGAGGGTGGCGACGTCACCCGGCTGGCCCACGCCACCGGCAGCCCGTACCCGGGCAACGCCGCGCTCGGCGCGGTGGACGACCCCGACCTCACCCGCCAGGTCTACGCGGCGATCGGCGGTGAGCTGGCCGCGCTCGGTCTCACCCTCGACCTGGCCCCGACGGTGGACGTGAACACCGCGGACGAGAACCCGGTGATCGGCACCCGGTCGTTCGGCGCGGACCCGAAGCGGGTGGCGGTCCACTCGGCCGCCGCCGTGGCCGGCCTCCAGTCGACCGGCGTCGCCGCCTGCGCCAAGCACTTCCCCGGGCACGGCGCCACGGTCGCCGACTCCCACCACGAGCTGCCCACCGTCGACGTGCCGCCGGCCGTGCTGCGCGAGCGCGACCTGCCGCCGTTCGCCGCCGTGGTCGACGCCGGCGTACGGGCCGTGATGACCGCGCACATCCGGGTCCCGGCGCTGACCGGCGACGGTCCGGCCACGTTCAGCCGCGCCGTGCTCGTCGACCTGCTGCGCGGCGAGTACGGCTTCACCGGCGCGGTGATCACCGACGCGCTGGAGATGAAGGGCGCCGCGCTGGCCGCCGGCGGGGTGGGCCCGGCCGCGGTCCGGGCGCTGGCCGCCGGCGCCGACCTGCTCTGCATCGGCGCGCAGGTCGACGCCGAGCTGGTCGAGCTGGTCGCCGCGGAGATCGTCGCCGGGATCGGCGACGGCCGGCTGGACCGGGCCCGGGTGGAGGAGGCCGCCAAGGAGGCCGCCAAGGAGAAGCGCCGGGAGGCCATGGGCCGAGTGGTGGGCCGCTTCACGGGGGCCGTGGGC
>NZ_CADEAU010000737.1 GCF_902825405.1 Micromonospora maritima
GAGGCGGCCGGCGGCCCGGCGTTCGCCGACACGCTGCGCGGCCTCTCCGCCGACAGGCGCGGACGCGCGCTGCGCGAGCTGGTGCTGACCCACGTCGCGGTGGTGCTCGGCGCCGGCGACCCGGACGCGGTGGAACCCGACCGCGCGTTCCGGGAACTCGGCTTCGACTCCCTCACCGCGGTCGAACTGCGCAACCGGCTCGGCGCCGCCACCGGGCTGCGACTGCCGGCCACGTTGGTGTTCGACAACCCGACGCCGGCCGCGCTCGCCGCGCACCTGGCCACCCGGATCGCCGTACCCGACGGCCCGGCCGATCCGACCGCGGGTCTGGGGCCGGACCTGGACCGGCTGGAGGCGGCGCTGGCCGGGCTGGACCCGGACGACGAGGCCTACCGCGGGATCACCGAGCGGCTGCACGGCCTGCTGGACCGGCTGACCGCCCGGCAGGCCGACGCGGACGACGACGACCTGGAGTCGGCCACCACCGAGAACATCTTCGACCTGATCGACCGCGAGCTGGAGACGTCTTGAGCGACGGCCGCGACGACATCGGCACGCCGAGTGAGGTAGGTCCACGGTGAACAGCGAGGACGAGAAGTACGTCGAGTACCTGAAGCGTACGACCTCGGAGCTGCGGCGCACCCGGCGGCGACTGCGGGCGCTGGAGGCGCGCGACACCGAGCCGGTCGCCATCGTGGCGATGACCTGCCGCTACCCCGGCGGCGTCGGGTCGCCGGAGCAGCTGTGGGACCTGGTCCGCGACGGCGGCGACGGGATCGGCCCGTTCCCCGCCGACCGGGGCTGGGACCTCGACCGGCTGTTCCACCCCGACCCCGACCACCCGGGCACCAGCTACGTGCGCGAGGGCGGCTTCGTCTACGACGCCGGCGACTTCGACGCCGACCTGTTCGGCATCAGCCCGCGCGAGGCCGTCGCCATGGACCCGCAGCAGCGGCTGCTGCTGGAGGCCACCTGGGAGGCGTTCGAGCGGGCCGGGCTGCCGCTGCCGGCCGTGCGGGGCAGCCGCACCGGCGTGTTCGTCGGCGCCGCCGCGCACGGCTACGACGCGATCCTCGCCCGGGCCGGGCAGGACGGCGAGGGGCACTCGCTGACCGGCAACTCGACGAGCATCGTCTCCGGCCGGATCGCGTACACGCTGGGGCTGGAAGGGCCGGCGGTCACCATCGACACCGCCTGCTCCTCCTCCTCGGTGGCGATCCACCTGGCCGTGCAGGCGCTGCGCAACGGCGACTGCGAGCTGGCGCTGGCCGGCGGCGTCACCGTGATGCCCACCCCGGCCGTGTTCGTCGGGTTCAGCCGCCAGCGCGGGCTGGCCGCTGACGGCCGGTGCAAGCCGTTCGCCGCCGCCGCCGACGGCACCGGCTGGTCCGAGGGCGTCGGCATGCTGCTGCTGGCCCGCCTCTCCGACGCCCAACGGCACGGCCACCCGGTGCTCGCGGTGATCCGGGGCAGCGCGGTCAACCAGGACGGGGCGTCCAACGGGCTGAGCGCGCCGCACGGCCCGTCCCAGGTACGGGTGATCCGGCAGGCGCTCGCCAACGCCCGGCTCACCCCCGAGCAGGTCGACGTGGTGGAGGCGCACGGCACCGGCACCACGCTCGGCGACCCGATCGAGGCGCAGGCGCTGCTTGCCACGTACGGGCAGGACCGGGGCGACGCGCCGCCGGTGCTGCTCGGCTCGGTCAAGTCCAACCTCGGCCACACCCAGGCCGCCGCCGGCGTCGCCGGCGTGATCAAGATGGTGCTGGCGCTGCGGCACGGCATCGTCCCGCCCACGCTGCACGTGGACCGGCCGTCCCCGCACATCGACTGGGACGCCGGGGCGGTCGCGCTCGCCACCGAGGGCACGCCCTGGCCGGCCGTCGACCGGCCGCGCCGCGCGGCGGTGTCCTCGTTCGGGGTGTCCGGCACCAACGCGCACACCATCCTGGAGCAGGCCCCGGAGCCGGAGCCCGCCGAGGACGAGCCGGCGCCCGTGGACCGGCCGGTCGTCCCGGTGCTGCTCTCCGCCCGCTCCCCGGAGGCCCTCGCCGCCCAGGCC
>NZ_CADEAU010000738.1 GCF_902825405.1 Micromonospora maritima
GCCTCCCCGGAGGCCACCGGCCCCCGCGTGGAGGCCAACCCGGCCGGTGGCCCCGCGGCCCCCGGCGCGGGGGGCCAGGGGGCCGGGGTCAAGGACCTGGGGGCCGCCCGGAGCGAGCACGAGGCCCGCATCGACGAGCTGTCGGCGATGTTCCCCGACACGATCCCGTCCCGCAGGGTCGTGATCGCCAAGGCGCAGGAGCTGCTCGGCAAGGGGGTCCAGTTGCGGTTCTCCTGGACCAGCAACAAGACCATCGACAACGCGCTGAAGGCTCTGCGCGAGCGGCGCCAGCAGGCCGCCTGACCTGCGAAAACACGAGGAGAAGAGGGAGATGGAAACGGCGATGGCAATGCCACGGCGGGCCCGGCGGGCCGTGCTGGCGCTCTGGGTGTTCTGGGCGCTCGCGGCGGTCATCGGAGTCGGCGCGGTCGCCCACCGGGGATGGAACCCGCTGACCGTGGCAGCAGTGGCGCTCAGCGCGGCGCACGCGGTCTACCTGGTCGCCGCCACGACCTACACGCTGCGCCGATACCGCGCCTGAGCTGCGAAAACATAGAGGAGAGAGATCGAGAGTGGACCACGACGAGGAGCGCGCGAGGGACGAGCTGCTCGGCGAGCGCCGGGCGTACTTCGTGCAGCCCTACTACCGGGGGCGTCGGCACGGCAGGGAGTTCATCGTCGAGTTCGCCCTGGGCAGCGCCCGCGAGATCACCGACATCCTCGCCGGCGTGGCCCAGCGCAACGAGCGCGACGAGACCGCCGACCCGAACAACTACGAGATGGACGTCAACGAGATCAAGGTCCGCCGGGGTAAGGCCCGGGTGGGTAGCTGGGTCGCCCGGGTCGCCGGGCGTTCGGAGGAGAGGAGGGGTCGTGCTCGACACCGCTGAGCAGGCGATGGCAATGCCACATGGCAACGCCGGGGATGCCCACGCCGATGATCACCGCAGCTCGGACGTGGTGATCAAGGCGTCGGGGGAAGTGACCAAGCGTGGCAACGCCTCCCAGGCGGTCGCCGAGCAGGTGCGGCAGGCATGGCTGTTCGCCCTCGCGCCGACGCCGGTGCACAAGCTGCTCGACCGGGTGCGCAACCCGAGCGTGCCGGGTGACAACGCGCTGCTGAAGGCGCTGTACCGGGTCTTCATGGCGGTCGTGGCGCTGCCGCTGACGCTGCTGTTCTACGGCCTGGCCGCCGCGCAGCAGAACCCGGCGAGGGCTGTCGTCGTCGACGGCGCGCTCGTCGGCCTGGCCGCCGTCTGGCTGGCCTGAATCGCTCCTGGCTTCTTCTCTCGCCGTCCGGGCCCGCCCGGTCCGGACGGCGGGGGTGGCCGCCAAGGGCCAGAACGAGGCGCCACCGCCGGTGACGCCGACCTCGACACTGGAAGGACTCGATCATGGTTCTCACGAGCGGCTTCCTGGTCTGGCTGACGCTCTGCATCGGCGGCCAGCACTACGGGCCGAAGATCAGCCGAGGCAAGGACCGCTGGACCAAGGGCTACCTGTGGCTGTCGTTCGCCGGCGCGGTCCTGGCCGGCGCGTCGATGGTGGACAACTTCCTCGGCGGGTGGGCCACCGGCATCGCCGGCTTCCACCCGCTGCTGGCGTGGCCGCCGGTGATCATCATGCTGCTGATCCTCGGCAAGGACGTCGGCGCGGACCGGACGCCGAACATCCCGGCCTGCGTCTGCGCGGTGCTGCTGCCGTCGTGGTCGGTGGGCCTGGGCGGCAACGTCGGCCAGGGGCTGCACAACCTGTTCTCGTTCATCAACGGCATCCAGGGCAACCTGAACGCCAACCTGTTCGGCTGACCGCGATGCCGTTCCTCCTCTGCTTCGTCATGGCTGCCGTCATCACCGAGGGCGTCAAGGACGCCCTCGGGCTCGGCAAGGACACCGCCCGGCGGGCCTGGGACAAGTCCTGGGCCCGCGCGGCGCAGTCCTCGGAGCGGCTGCGGGCCGCCACCGACCGCCGGCTGCGCGCCATGCGCGCCCACCGGGTCGGCCGGTACGCGGCCTTCGGGCTGGCTGCCAGCTCGTGGGCCACGCGCCTGGCGG
>NZ_CADEAU010000739.1 GCF_902825405.1 Micromonospora maritima
GTCCGCGCCGTACGCCCGCGGGTGGCGTCGGGCCTGGGGCTTCCCGGACCCCGAGCCGCCGGCCGAGCGCTGGCAGGACGAGGCGGACCGGTGGGCGCAGGAGCTGCGTGCCGCCCGGGTACGGCGGGCCGTGTTCGTCACCGGAGGCGGCAACGACGCGGTCGCCGACGTGGTCGACCGGCACCCGGACCTGCTGCTCGGCTTCGCCCACCACGACCCGTACGGACCGGACGCCGCGGCCGAGCTGGAACGCGCGGTCGCCGAGCGGGGCCTGCGCGGGCTGAAGCTGTTCGCCCCGCTGCTGCGGGGCCCGCTCGACCACGCCGACCTGGACCCGCTCTGGGACACCGCCCAGCGCCTCGGCGTGCCCGTCCTGATCCACATCGGGCACTACGGCAGCGCCGGCGGGCTGAGCGTCGGCCGGTACGGCGGGCCGGACGAACTGGCCCGGATGGCCCGCCGCTTCCCCGAGCTGGCCGTGGTGGTGCCGCACTTCGGCGTGCAGTACGTGCAGGAGCTGTTCTTCACCGCGTGGGGCTGCCCGAACGTGCACATCGACACGTCCGGCTCCAACCAGTGGGTGCGCTGGATGCCGTACCGGCTCACGCTGGAGGACCTGTTCCGCCGCTGCTACGAGACGATCGGGCCGGAGCGCATCGTGTTCGGCAGCGACTCGTCCTGGTTCCCGCGCGGCTACGTCACCCGCTACCTCGACGACCAGCTCCGGATCTGCCACGAGATGGGCATGCCCGAGGAACACCTGCGCGCGATCTTCGCCGGGAACGCCGAGCGCCTGCTCGGCCTGACCGCGGACCGGAAGGACAACCGATGAGCACACCCGCGCTGACCACCTACCAGCGGCACCACCTCGCGCCGACCTACGACCACCACGTCGGGCGTCTCTACCCGGCGATGGTGCGGGCCAGCCAGGCGCACGTGGTGATGCTGACCGAGCAGGGGCTGATCCCGGCCGAGCGCGGTGCCCGGCTGCTGCGCGGCCTGGCCGAGCTGCGCGCCGACACGGGCCCGGCCCCGGCGTACGACGGCGGCTTCGAGGACACCTACTACCTGCTGGAGAAGCGGCTCGCGGCGGCCTGCGGCATCCCCACCTCCGAGCTGGACGTGCAGCTGGCCCGCAGCCGCAACGACCTGGACGCCGGCGTCTTCCGGATGCTGCTGCGCGACCAGCTCGTCGAGGTGCTCCAACGGGTGGTCGACACCGGCCGCACCGCGCTCGACCAGGCCGACCGGTACGCCGACGTGGTCGTCACCGGCTACACCCACCGCCGCCCGGCGCAGCCCACCACGATCGGGCACGCGTTGGCCGGCTACGCCGAGGCGCTGACCCAGCAGGCGGCCACCTACGCCGACGTGATCGACCAGCTCAACGTCTCCCCGCTGGGCTCCTGCGCCTTCGCCGGCACCGACCTGGACATCTCCCCGGCCCGGGTGGCCGAGCTGCTCGGCTTCGCCGGCCTGGTCACCAACTCGTACGAGGCGGTGGCCGGCGCCGACCACCTGGTCCGGGTCGGCACGCTCAACGCGCGGGCCCTGGCCACCGGCGCGCGGCTGGCCCGCACGCTGATGGACTGGCTGAGCTGGAACTGGGTCACCACTCCCGGCGACTTCACCCAGGGCAGCAGCATCATGCCGCAGAAGCGCAACCCGGTCGTGCTGGAGCACCTGGTCTCGTACGCCGGGCAGGCCGCGGCCGACGCCGCGTCGGTGCTCAACAACGTGGGCGCCGCCTGGTGGGAGGACTCCAACAACGCCACCACCGACGTGCAGGTGCGGCTCTGGGAGAGCAACGACCGGGCCGAGCGCTTCTTCGCCCTGGTCGGTGGCTTCCTGGCCGAGATCGCGCCACTCAGTCCGCCCAGCCGGGAGGAGATCGTCGCCTCCGGCGCCACCACCACCGCCGCGGCGGACGCGCTGACCCGCCACGGGGTGCCGTTCCGGGCCGCCCACTCGGTGGTCGGGCGGCTGGTCCGCGCCGGCGGGCCGGACACCTGGACGCCCGAGGGCGTGCGGGCCGCCGCCGACGGGATCGCC
>NZ_CADEAU010000740.1 GCF_902825405.1 Micromonospora maritima
CCGCCCAGCGCCGGGCGACCTCGGGTGCGCCCGCCGGGTCGAGGGGCCGCCAGGTGAGGCGGGTCAGCGCCTCGTGGTGCGCGCCGTTGACCGCCCGCAGGCGGGCCGGACGCTCCCGCAGCAGCCGGCGGATGACCTTCCCCGAGGCGGTACGCGGCACCTCGTCGATCTCGTACAGCTCCTGCGGCACCTTGTGGTAGGCGAGCCGTTCCCGGCAGGCGGCGTACGCGGCGGCCGGCGCGAAGCCCTCCGGCGCGGGCACCACGTAGGCCACCGGCACCTCGCCGAGCACCTCGTGCGGGCGGCCGGTCACCGCCACGTCGGCGACGCCGGGCACGGCGCGCAGCACGTCCTCCACCTCGACCGGGTGCACCTTCTCCCCGCCCCGGATGATCAGTTCCCGGTGCCGGCCGGTGACGAAGAGGTTGCCGTCGTGGTCGCGGCGGGCCAGGTCGCCGGTGCGGTACCAGCCGTCGCGCAGCACCGCCGCGGTGGTCTCGGGCAGCCCGTGGTAGCCGACCATGACGCCCGGCCCGCGCACCCACACCTCGCCCTCGTCACCGGTCGCCACGTCCCGGCCGGTCTCCGGGCTGACCAGGCGGACGTCGACGCCGGTCACCGGCTGCCCGCAGGACCCCTCGACCCGGGGCCGGTCCGGCCGGGTCACCGCGATCGCGCCGCACGTCTCGGTGCTGCCGTACGCGTCCAGCAGCGGCGCGTCGAAGACCTCCTCGAACGCGCGGCGCAGCTCGCCGGTGGTGATCGCGCCGCCGACCAGGCAGACCCGCAGCGCGGGCGCGCGGAACCCGTCCGCGCGGGCGGCGGCGACCAGGTGGTGGTACATGGCCGGGACACCGGCCAGCACGGTCGCCTCGTCCTGCGCGACCGCGCGCAGCACGTCGGCGGCGGCGAACCCGTCGACCAGGCGGGCGCTCGCGCCGACCGCGGTCACGCTCAGCACGCAGGCGATGTGGGAGAGGCTGTGGAACAGCGGCAGCGGCCAGACCACCCGGTCGGCCGAGGTCAGGTCCGGCACCGGCACGTAGCAGGCGGCCACCGACCACAGGCAGGTGCGCTGGGTGGACAGGACGCCCTTGGGCCGGCCGGTGGTGCCGGAGGTGTAGAGCATCCAGGCGACCTCGTCCAGGCCGAGGTCGTCGCGGGCGTCGGCGGCCGGCGGCACGTCGACGAGCGCCGGCCAGGCGGTCGCCCCGTCCGGGTACGGCCCGTCGCCGGTCACCCAGATCCGCAGGTCGGGCCGGTCCGCGCGCAGCCGCCGGAGCTGGTCGAGGTGCCCCGGGTCGGTGACCACCAGCACCGCGCCGGAGTCGTCGAGCAGGTGGGCCAGCTCCGCGTCGGTGCTGCGCGGGTTCAGCGGTACGCCGACCGCGGCGGCCCGGGTCACGGCCAGCCAGGTCTCCACCGTCTCCACCCGGTTGCCCAGGCAGAACGCGACCCGGTCGCCCCGGGCGACACCGGCGTCGGCCAGGTGCCCGGCCAGCCGCCGGGTGACCGCCTCCAGCCCGGCCCAGTCCACCGCCCGGTCCGCGTCGCGGAACGCCACCCGGTCCGGCAGCCGGTCGGCGTGGGCCCGGAGCAGCTCCGGCACCGGCTGGACCAGGTCACTGCGCAGCATGTCACCACATCCGTCCCTCGCCGTAACGGCCCAAGTCTGGCCAGCGGCCCGGCGGCGACCTACCCCTGTCGCCCCCTAACCGGACCCCGGTTCCCGGCCGCGCCCGGGTGGTCCGGCGGGCCGGCGCGGTGATGATGGGCTCGCCCCGAGGACGCCGCGTACCCACCCGCCGACAGTCGAGGTGCCATGGACCGCTCCTGGTTGTTCGCCGACCTCGCCGTGCCCGGCACGGGGTGCGTCGACGCGCGGGCGGCCGAGCTGGTCGGCACCGTGGTGACGCGGCTGGTCACCGAGGTGCGCGCCGCCGACCCGGCGGTGCGCTGGTTCTTCGACCGGCTCGACTCCCCCGCCCCGGCGCGGCTGCGGCTGGGCCTGCACGCCCGGTCCGCCGCGCTG
>NZ_CADEAU010000741.1 GCF_902825405.1 Micromonospora maritima
GTCCCGCCACCGGTCGATCAGGGCCGGCAGTTCCCGCCAGAGGTAGTCGTAGAAGTCGCGCATCTCGGCGAGGCGGGCGCCGGCGACGCTGTCCGCGCCGGTCGCGGTGATGCCCTCCTCGGCGGCGTCCCGCATGGTTCCGATCATCGCGTTCTGACCGGACATGAGGGTCGCCCACGCGCCCTCGCGGAGCCGGAAGTGCTCCCGGCGGCTGCCCGGGGCGGGCACCCGTTCGATCAGCCCGACCGTCGACAGCGACTTGACCGCGGTGGACACGCTGCCGGAGCTGATGGTCAGGGTGTCGGCGATCTCGCCGGCGGTCATCGTCTCCTGCTCGGTGAACAACAACGCCGCCAGCACGCGGGCGGTCATCCGTTGCAGGCCACCCTCGGTGAGGGCGAGCGCCAGCCGCTCCGCCGGATCGCTCAGTGCCATCCGCGTCCTCCCCTCCTCGATCAGCGGAAATCCTAACATCTTGCACTCTTCAGAGTTCTTTGAAATTTCGATACTCTGCAAGACATGGACGACGTGATCCAGCTGGAGAAGCTGACCAAGACGTACGGTCGCCGCAGGGGCCTGGTGGACCTGGACCTCTCGGTGGCCGAGGGCGAGGTGTTCGGCTATCTGGGCCCGAACGGGGCCGGCAAGTCGACCACCATCCGCGTGCTGCTGGACCTGATCCGACCGACCAGCGGACGCGCACTGCTGTTCGGACACGACCCACGCCGGCACGCCGTGTCGTTGCACCGGCGCGTCGGCTACCTGGCCGGTGACTTCGTCGTCAACCCGCGGCAACGGGTAACCGAGTGCCTGACCTTCCTGGCCGGCCTACGCGATGACACATCAAGGGCACGCATCGACGAGCTGGCCGGGCGGCTGGAGCTGGACCTGACGGCGCGCATCGGCACCCTGTCGAAGGGAAACCGGCAGAAGGTCGGCCTGGTGCAGGCGTTCATGCACCGCCCGGCCCTGCTGATCCTGGACGAGCCGACATCAGGGCTGGACCCCCTGGCGCAACAGACCTTCCTCGACCTGGTCCGCGAGGCAAGGGCCGCCGGCCAGACGGTGTTCATGTCCTCGCACATCATGAGCGAGGTCGAGGCGATCGCCGACCGGGTCGGCATCATCCGCGAGGGCCGTCTCGTCGCGCTCGACACGGTGGCTCGACTCCGAGACCACAGCACGCACGAGTTTCAGGTCACCTTCAGCGGCCCGATCGACAGACCCGCGCTCGCCGCCCTGCCGCAGGTGTCCGACCTGACCGTCGACGGCCCGACCGCGAGATTCCAGCTCGCCGGCAGTCCTGACGGACTCATCCGCGTCCTCGCGCGGCACCGGGTCGCCACGCTGCGCGCCACCGAACCCGACCTGGAACAGCTGTTCCTCACCTACTACCAGGCCGACGCCGCAAGCAGGGAGACCACGAATGCCTGACGTCCTGACCAAGACCCTGTGGGACGGCCGGCGCGGCCTGGCCGGTTTCGCCGCCGGCACCGCCCTGATCGGCGCCATCTACGCCGGCTTCTACCCACAGGTCGCCGACGGCGCGATGGGGCAGACCGCTCAAGGCTTCTCCCCCGCGCTACGCGAGGCGCTACGGATGGACGACCTCACCTCCGCCGCCGGGTATCTCGGCTCCAGCGTCTTCGGCATCATCGTGCCCCTGGTCGCCGTCATCTTCGGCATCGCCACCGGCACCCGCGCCATCGCCGGCGACGAGGAGGCCGGCTACCTCGACCTGCTCCTCGCCCACCCGGTCAGCCGAACCCGACTGCTGCTGCACCGCTTCGCCGCGCTCACCGCCGGCGCCGCCCTCATCGCCGGAGTGGTCCTGCTGGCCATGCTCGCCGTCCGGCCCGGCGCCCGGCTCGACAGCATCAGCGTCGGCCAGTTCACCGCCCAGTGCCTCGCCCTGGCACTGCTGATCATCGTCTTCGGAACGATCGCGATCACCATCGGCGCGGCCACCGGCAGCCGGCCCGCCGCACTCGCGGGCACCGCAGGCGTCGCCGTCCTCACCTACGCCGCC
>NZ_CADEAU010000742.1 GCF_902825405.1 Micromonospora maritima
CCGGCCGCGCCCGCGGCGGTCGCCGCCGCGGCCGACGCCGGTGACGACGACACGGCGGCGCGGCTGCTGCGGCTCTGGTCGGAGGTGCTCGGCGTCGACGAGATCGGCCTCGACGACGACTTCTTCGAGCTGGGCGGCAACTCGCTGGTCGCGGTACAACTCATCGCCCAGGTCCGCAAGGTGGCCGGGGTGAAGCTGCCGATGCGGACGCTGTTCGACGCCTCCACGGTGCGCGACATGGTGGCCAACGTGGAGAAGGCGCGGGCGGCCAAGCCGGCCCGGAACGCGGCCGGCATCCCCAAGGTCGCCCGTGGCGACGGCTGAGCGCCCGGCCCGGGCCGCCCCACCGAGAGAGGAAGCGCCGATGGAGAAGTACCAGGTGGTCCGCAACGACGAGGACCAGTACTCGATCTGGTTCGCCGACCAGACCGCCCCGGCGGGCTGGCAGCCGACCGGGTTCGCCGGCGGCAAGGAGGAGTGCCTCGCGCACATCGACGAGGTCTGGACCGACATGCGCCCGCGCAGCCTGCGCGAGTTCATGGGCCGGTGACACCGCCGCCGCGCACGCGGCGACGCGGGGGAGGCTGAACAGTGGACGGGAGTACCGGTGGACGATAGGCAGGCTTTCCCCGCGTCGTACGGCCAGGAGCGGCTCTGGTTCATGGCGCGGCGCGACCCGGACGTGCCGGCGTACAACCTGCCGATGGAGATGCGGGTGCCCCCGCAGGTCGACGTCGCACTGGTGACGGAGGCGCTCCGGCAGGTCGTGGGGCGGCACGAGACGCTGCGGACCGACTTCGCCACCGACGACGACGGCCGGCTGCGGCAGGTCGTGCACGAGGCCGTGCCGGTCGTCGTCGAGGTGGCGGACCTGCGCGGGCAGTCGGACCCGGACCGGGCGCTGGACGACCTGCGGACGCGGTGCCGCCGGACGCCCTTCACGCTGTCCGAGGCGCCCCTGTGGCGCGTCGTCCTGGCCCGCCTCGACGGGCCCGAGCAGCGGCTGCTGCTGGTCGCCCACCACGCGGTCTGCGACGCCTGGTCGATCGGCAACCTCCAACTGGAGTTGGAGGAGCTGTTCGCGGCCCAGCGCGACGGCCGGGAACCGAGCCTGCCGGAACTGGAGATCCAGTACGTCGACTACGCCGTCTGGCAGCGCCGCGAACTCGCCACCGGCGATCTGGCCGCGTCGGTGGAGCACTGGCGGGAGCGGCTGGCCGGGCTGCCCGACGAGGTGCCCGTCCCCAGCGACCGTCCCCGGCCGGCCCGACCCACCCACGCCGGCGGCGAGCAGCACTTCACCCTGCCCGCCGAGACCGTCGCCGGGCTGGAGGTGCTCGCCCGCCGGCACCACACCACCACGTACACGATCCTGCTGGCCGGGCTCAAGGCGTTGCTGTACCGGCTCTCCGGGCAGCGCGACGTGGTGGTCGGCTCGTCGGTGGCGGGTCGCTCCATGCCCGAGCTGGAGCCCCTGATCGGCATGTTCGTCAACACGCTCGTGCTGCGTACCGAGATCGACGGCGGGGCGGCGTTCGCGGAGCTGGTGGACCGGTTGCGCGACGGCCTGCTCGCCGACTTCGAACACCAGGACGTGCCGTTCGACCGGGTGGTGGAGGCGGTCGCCCCGACCCGCGACCCGGCCCGCAACCCGCTCTACCAGATCGCCTTCAACCGGGTGCCGGCCGAGGGCGTGCAGCTGGGCACCGGCACCGCGAAGTTCGACCTCCTCTGGGAGATCGACAACCGCTACCAGGGCCGGCTGGAGTACAGCGCCGACCTCTTCGACCCCGACACCGCGGCCACCCTGGTCCGGCGCTACGTGCGGCTGCTCGCCGCGGCGGTGGCCGACCCGGATCGGCCGGTCGACCGGCTGCCCCTGCTCGACGAGGCGGAGCGTCGTCGACTCACCGGCGGCGGTCGGCACGCCGCCCGGAGCGCGCCCGTGCCGTTCCCCGCCCGGTTCGACGAGTGGGTGAGCCGCTGCCCGGACGCGCCGGCGGCCACCGACAGCCGGGGCGGCCGGCT
>NZ_CADEAU010000743.1 GCF_902825405.1 Micromonospora maritima
AGCCCGGGCCGGCGCGGCGCGGGCGCGGCGGTGTCGTCGTCGGCGGCCGGCGCGTCCGGGCGGTACTCCTCGACGATGACGTGGGCGTTGGTGCCGCTGACGCCGAACGAGGAGACGCCGCCGCGGCGGGGGCGGCCCAGCTCCGGCCAGGGCCGGTTCTCGGTGATCAGTTCCACCGCGCCGGCGGACCAGTCCACGTGCGGCGACGGCTCGTCCACGTGCAGCGTCGCCGGCAACGTGCCGTGCCGCAGCGCCATCACCATCTTGACCAGCCCGGCGACGCCGGCGGCGCTCTGGGTGTGGCCGATGTTCGACTTCACCGAGCCCAGCAGCAGCGGCCGGTCGGCGGGACGGTCCTGCCCGTACGTGGCGATGAGCGCCTGCGCCTCGATCGGGTCGCCGAGCGTGGTGCCGGTGCCGTGCGCCTCGACCAGGTCGACGTCGGCCGCGCCGAGCCGCGCGTTGGCCAGCGCGGCGCGGATGACCCGCTGCTGGGAGGGTCCGTTGGGGGCGGTGAGCCCGTTGGAGGCGCCGTCCTGGTTCAAGGCACTGCCCCGGATCACGGCGAGGATCGGGTGGCCGTGGCGTTCGGCGTCGGCGAGTCGTTCCACCACGACCACACCGCCGCCCTCGCCCCAGCCGGTGCCGTCGGCGCCGGCCGCGAACGCGCGGCACCGCCCGTCGACGGACATGCCGCGCTGGCGGGAGAAGACCACGAAGACACCGGGGGTGGCCATCACGGTGACGCCGCCGGCGACGGCCAGGTCGCACTCGCCGCGGCGCAGCGCCTGCCCGGCCAGGTGCAGGGCGACCAGGGAGGACGAGCAGGCGGTGTCGACGGTGACGGCGGGCCCGTTGAGGCCGAGCGTGAACGAGATCCGGCCGGAGGCGACGCTCGTGGTGTTGCCGGTGCCGAGGTACATGTCGACGCCGTCGGGCACGTGCGGCAGGCCCATGCCGTAGTTGGACGTGCTGAGGCCGACGAAGACGCCGGTCTGGCTGCCCCGCAGCGACAGCGGGTCGATGCCGGCCCGCTCGATCGCCTCCCACGAGGTCTCCAGCAGCAGCCGCTGCTGCGGGTCCATGGCGAGGGCCTCGCGGGGCGAGATGCCGAACAGGGCCGGGTCGAAGTCACCGGCGCCGTCGAGGAATCCGCCGACCCGGGTGTAGCTCTTGCCCGGCTTGTCCGGGTCGGGGTCGTAGAGCGCGTCGAGGTCCCAGCCGCGGTCGTCGGGGAACTCGGTGAGCGCGTCCCGGCCGTCGGCCACCAGCTGCCACAGGTCCTCCGGGGACCGGACGCCGCCGGGGAACCGGCAGCTCATCGACACGATGGCGAGCGGTTCGGCGTCCCGCGCCTCGACGGTCTGCAGCTTGCGCTTCGTGTCGTGCAGGTCGGCGGTCACCCGCTTGAGGAAGTACCGCAGCTTGTCGTCGTCGCTCATCGCGTCCCTGCCTCGATCCGCGGTTCGGTCATGTCAGGAGATTCCAAACTCTTTGCTGATGAAGTCGAAGATCTCGTCGTCGCTGGCCGCGTCCAGGTCGGGCCGGTCCGGTTCGGCGGCCGGACCGGCGAGGTCGGTGGCCTTGGCCAGCAGGTCCCGCATCCGGGTGGTGAACCGGTCCCGGGTCTCCGGGTCGAGGGCGAGCGTGGTCAGCAGCGACTCCACCGCGTCGATGCCCTGGAACAGCGGTCGGGTGGAGGGGGCGGCGTCGGCGGCGATCTCCCCGGCCAGCTTCCCGGCGAGCGCCTGCGGCGTCGGGTAGTCGAAGACCAGCGTGGCGGGCAGCCGCAGCCCGGACAGGGTGTTGAGCCGGTTGCGCAGGTCGACCGCGGTGAGCGAGTCGAAGCCCAGGTCGGTGAAGAGCCGGCCCGGGTCGACGGCCTCCGGTCCGGCGTGACCGAGCACGGCGGCGACGTTGGCCCGGACCACGTCGAGGAGCACCCTGCGCCGCTCGTCGTCGGAGAGGCCGGCGAGCCGCTGCGCGAGCGGCACGCCGCCGGTCGCGGCCGCGCCGGCGTCGACCG
>NZ_CADEAU010000744.1 GCF_902825405.1 Micromonospora maritima
TTCCCTACACGACGCTCTTCCGATCTCTCCGGTCGCGCCGGTGACCGTGGTGCCCGGAGGCGCCGAGCGTCAGGCGTCCGTGGCGGCCGCCCTCGCGGCCGTGCCCGCCGGGCCGGAGATCGTCCTGGTGCACGACGCGGCCCGCGCGCTCACTCCGCCCGACCTGGTCGAGTCGGTGGCCGCGGCGGTCCGCGACGGGCGCGACGCGGTGATCCCGGTGCTGCCGGTGGTCGACACGGTCAAGGAGGTCGACGCCGCCGAACAGGTGCTCGGCACGGTCGACCGGTCCGCGCTGCGGGCGGTGCAGACGCCCCAGGGCTTCCGCCGGTCGGTGCTCGCCGCCGCGCACGAGGCGGCCGGGGATCCGCTCACCGACGACGCCGGCCTGGTGGAGAAGCAGGGCGTCACGGTGGTCTGCGTGCCGGGTTCCGAGCTGGCCCTGAAGATCACCCGCCCCTTCGACCTGGCCCTCGCCGAACACCTCCTCACCCTCACCCCCTGACTGCCGCCGCCGCTCGAGATCTTGGTAGGAGACGGCCCCTGTAGGGGCCGTTCGCTTCCAAGATCTTCCCGGCTCCGGGGCGCTCTTCGTTCGGATGTGACCACCGGTAGGCCCGCCGGCGGCGCGACGGGCCCGCGTACCCTCTGGTCATGATCGTTCCTCGGGTGGCCGTCGGCACCGACGTGCACGCGTTCGAGGCCGGCCGCCCCTGCTGGGTCGCGGGCCTGCACTGGCCGGAGCAGGACGGCCTGGCCGGTCACTCGGACGCCGACGTGGCCGCGCACGCCGCCTGCAACGCGCTGCTCTCCGCGGCCGGTCTCGGTGACCTGGGCGCGAACTTCGGCGTGGACCAGCCGGAGTGGGCCGGCGCGTCCGGGGTGGCGTTGCTGACCGAGAGTGCCCGCCGGGTGCGCGCCGCGGGCTTCCGGATCGGCAACGTCTCGGTCCAGGTGATCGGCAACCGGCCCAAGATCGGCCCGCGCCGGGCGGAGGCGCAGCGGGTGCTCTCCGAGGCGGTCGGCGCGCCGGTGACGGTGTCCGCGGCGACCACGGACGGCCTCGGTTTCACCGGGCGCGGTGAGGGCCTGACCGGCATCGCGGTGGCCCTGGTCTACGAGGCGCCGGCCGACTGACCCGTTCCGCGCGGCCGGGTGACGGCGGTTACGCTCGGCGGGATGCCGAGTGACGCCGCCCCCGACCAGTCCGCCGCCGACGGCTACCTGCAGCGTGCCCACCTCCTCGCCGAACTGGGCCGCTACGACGAGGGGATCGACGAGCTCACCGCCCTGATCGCGGCGCAGCCCGCGCATCTGGAGGCGCTGACCATGCTGGCCCGGATGCAGCTCGCCGCCGACCGTCCCGCCGAGGCGCTCGCCGCGACCGAGACGGCGCTGACGGCCGCGCCGGACACCGTCCCGGCGCTTGTGGCACGCGGTCTCGCGCTGCTCGACCTGGAGCGCTGGAAGGCCGCCGCGGCCACCGCGGACGGGATCCTGGCGCTCGGCCCGGCCGACGCGTACGCGCAGCGCAGCGCCGCCGCGATCCTGTCCGCCTCGCGGAACGGGCAGGCGGCGCTGGACGCGGCGTGGCGCGGTGTCGAGTTGGCGCCGGACGAGCCGGAGGCGCACCTGGTGCTCGGCCTGGTCGCGGTCCGGCTGGAGCTGTTCGACCTGGCCGAACGGGCCTACCGGGAGGCGTTGCGGCTGGACCCGGAGCTGACCGGGGCGCGGCAGGACACCGGCGTGGTCCGGCTGGAGCGGCGCCGGTACGCCGCGACGCTGGAGGACCTGACCGAGGTGGTCGACCTGACTCCGGCCCGGGTCGATCCGGCCCGGACCGAGGACGCCGGGCTGCGCCGGCTGCTGCTGTCCGCCGCCGGCTGGTCGCTGGGCGCCGCCGTACTGGTGGCGGTGCTGGCCCCGGCGTCCCCGGGCGCGTCCCGTCTGCTCGCGGTGCTGGCCGCCGTCGGTGCCGGGCTGCTGTTCGGGCGACCCGCGGCCCGGCTGCCCGGGCTGCGGGACGCGA
>NZ_CADEAU010000745.1 GCF_902825405.1 Micromonospora maritima
CCGCGCCCACGGCGGGACCCCCGGCGTACGCGAGCGCGAGCGTGGCCCGCCGGGCCCGGTGCAGCGCCGCGGGGAGCCAGTGGTCGAGCTGGCGGACGAGCAGCTCGCGCAGGACGGCGTCGGTCGACATGGTGCCGTTTCTACCGCACCCGGGCGGCGTCGCGGCCGCGTACCCCGGGTCAGGCCGGGACGGAGATGCCCACGCCGCCCCGGGTCTGGCCGCCGTAGCGCTGCCGCTCGCGGTCCACGTCGAGCCGGCCGATCCGCTTGCGCGCGGCGAGCGCGGCGTCGTCCAGCAGCGCGGCCGGGACGATCCAGACGATCTCGAACTCCAGCCCGTCCGGGTCGCGGCCGTAGAGGCTCTTGGTGGTGCCGTGGTCGGACGTGCCGACGAGCGCGCCGGCGGCGGCCAGCCGCGCGGCGGTGGCGCCCAGCTCGTCGAGCGTGTCCAGCTCCCAGGCCAGGTGGTAGAGGCCGACGGTGGCCCGGCCGGCCTGGGACGCCCCGGCCGCCGCGCCGATCTCGAACAGCCCGAGGTCGTGGTCGTTGGTGGAGTCGGGGGCCTGGAGGAAGGCGGCGCCGCGGAAGCCGTCAGGCGTCATCGGGACCCGCCGGAAGCCCAGCACGTCGCGGTAGAAGGCGACGCTGCGCTCCAGGTCACTGACGTAGAGGACGGCGTGGTTGAGTCGATGGATGCCCATGCCACCGACGGTACCCCGGTTTTGTTGAGCGTTCAACTAACGCCGGTATGATGGGCGTCATGACCCGGTGGCTGGAACCCGACGAGCAGCGGACCTGGCGCGCCTTCCTGGCCGCCTCCCGGGCGCTGATGGAGACGCTCGACCGCGAGCTGCAACGCGACGCCGGCATGCCGCACGCCTACTACGAGATCCTGGTCCGCCTCTCCGAGGCCCCCGACCGGCGGCTGCGGATGACCGACCTGGCCGACGCCACCGGCTCCTCGCGCAGCCGGCTCTCGCACGCCGCCGCCCGCCTGGAGGCCGCCGGCTGGATCCGCCGGGAGGACTGCCCCACCGACCGGCGCGGCCAGCTCGCCGTGCTCACCGACGACGGCTTCGCCACCCTGGCCGCCGCCGCGCCCGGCCACGTCGAGGGGGTACGCCGGCACCTGTTCGACGCGCTCAGCCCGGCCCAGGTCGACCAGCTCCGCCGGATCAGCGAGACGCTCGCCGCGCACCTGACCGGATCGGGACCAAACTGATCCACTCCGGGGGTTGTACTTACCGTCGCCGGATGAGCACGATGGGGCGTGTCCTCCGGCTTCGCTGACCTGACCGTCCAGGCGCACCACCTGGTGTCCGAAGGCGACCTGACCGGCGCGCAACGGCTGCTCGCCGAGGCGCTCAGCGACGCCGACCCCCGCCCCGCCAACGCCTCCCCCGAGCTGGCCGAGGCCGCCGGGCTCCAGGCCCGGCTGCTGGTCGCGCTCGGCGAGCCGCACTCCGCGCGGGGCTGGGCCGCGTTCGCGTACGCGGCCACCACCCGGCTGTTCGGCCGCTCCGACGAGCGCACCGTCACCGCCGCCGCCACCCTGGCCGCGGTGCTGCACCGGGTCGGCAGCGACGCCCGGGCGGCCCGGCTCTACTCCGACGTCATCATCGAGCTGACCGCCCGCGACGGGCCGGAGTCCCAGCGGGTGCTGGCCGCCCACGCCGACCTGGCCACGGTGGAATACGCGCGCGGCCAGTGCGAGGTGGCCCGCGACCGGCTCCAGGACGCGTGGGAGCTGCACCGCGAGGTCTACGGCGACGGCCACCCCAGCGGCATCAAGATGCTGGCCAAGCTCGGCGCGATGGAACGCGACTGCGGCCGGTACGCCGACGCGCACGAGCACCTGGCGCTCGCCGAGGACCTGTGCCGGGCGCACCTCGACGTGGACGATCCGCTCGCCGTGCAGGTGGCCGGGCTGGCCCGGGCCGCCGCCGACCCGGACCACGTCTGCTCCGCGCCCGAGCCGCCCGTCCCGGCGACGCCCGTGGTGCCCGCCGCCCGCGTCCCC
>NZ_CADEAU010000746.1 GCF_902825405.1 Micromonospora maritima
CGCCGTCGGCCCGCGCGCCGGCCGGCGCGCTGTCGGCGCTCCCGACGCCACCGGCGTCGTCGGCGCTCCCTGCGGGCACGACGTCGTCGGCGTCGGCGGCCGGGGTGAGCAGGCGCTCGACCAGGGCGGTGGTGTGCCGGGCCGCCCGGAACGCGGGATCGCGCAGCACGCGCCGGGCGAACGGAATCGTGGTGCGGACCCCGGGACCGGCCACGTCGAACTCGGCCAGGGCCCGGTCGAGGCGGTCCAGCGCGGCGTCCCGGTCCGGCGCCCAGACCGCCACCTTGGCCAGCAGCGAGTCGTAGTGCGGGCTGACCAGGTAGCCGACGTGGCCGTGCGTGTCGACCCGGGTGAACGGGCCGCCCGGCGGCCGGAACCGCTCCAGCCGGCCGGGGGCGGGCGCGAAGTCACGGTCCGGGTCCTCCACGTTGACCCGGCACTCGATCGCCACCCCGTGCAGCCGGACGTCGGACTGCCGCAGCCGCAGCGGGGTGCCGAAGGCCACGTGCAACTGTTCCTGCACGAGGTCGACGCCGGTGATCATCTCGGTGACCGGGTGCTCCACCTGGATCCGGCAGTTGATCTCCAGGAAATGGGCCCGCTCGGCCTCGTCCACCAGGAACTCGACGGTGCCGGCGCCGGTGAAACCGACCGACAGCGCGCCGCGCAGGGCGACCTCGGCCAGCGTGTCCAGGGTGGCCGGTCGCAGCGCGGGCGCCGGCGCCTCCTCGACGAGCTTCTGGTGCCGGCGTTGCACCGAGCAGTCCCGGGTGCCCAGGTGGACGCCGTTGCCGTGGGCGTCGCAGAGCACCTGCACCTCCACGTGCCGGGCGTCGGCGAGGTACCGCTCGACGTACACCCGGTCGTCGCCGAACGCGACCTGCGCGGCGGCCCGGGTGCGGGCGTACGCGCGGGGCAGCTCGGCGGCCGTGCGCACCACCGTCATCCCGCGTCCGCCCCCGCCGGCGGCGGCCTTGACGATCACCGGGTAGCCGACCTCGGTGGCCACCTCCTGGGCCTCGGCGACGGTCGGCAACGTCCGTACGCTGCCCGGCGGCAGCGGCAGGCCGGCCCCGCTCATCAACGCGCGGGCGGTGGACTTGTCCGCGAGCGCGGCCATCACCTGCGGCGGCGGGCCGATGAAGACCAGCCCGTTCTCGGCGCAGATCTCGGCGAAGTCGGCGTCCTCGGAGAGGAAGCCGTAGCCGGGGTGGACGGCCTGCGCGCCGGTCTGCCGGGCGGCCTCGACGATCGCGGCGGCGTTGAGGTAGCTGCGCCGGCTGGCCGCCGGCCCGATCCGTACCGCCTCGTCGGCCAGCCGCACCGGCAGCGAGTCGGCGTCGGCGCTGGAGTGCACCACCACCGTCCGTACGCCCATCTCCCGGCAGGCGCGCAGCACCCGCAACGCGATCTCGCCGCGGTTGGCGATCAGCACCTTGTCGAACATCAGGCGTCCCGTCCGGTGACCGGGTCCAGGGCGATCAGCGGCTGGTCGTACTCGACGGGCTTGCCGTCCTCCACCAGCACCTCGGCCACCCGTCCGGCCTGGCCGGCGGTCACCTCGTTCATCAGCTTCATGGCCTCGACGATGCCGATCACCTGGCCCGGCCGGACCAGGTCGCCGACCGCGACGAACGGCATCGCCCCGGGCTCGGGGGCGCGGTAGAACGTGCCGACCACGGGGGCCCGTACCGTCGCCCGGTCGGTGGTCGGCGCCGCCTGTGCGGCCGGTTCCCCGGGCGGCGCGACGGAATCGGCGCCCGTCCTCGGCGGGGGCACCGGATCGTGCCACTCGACCTCCAGCAGCGCCTCGCCGCTGCGCAGCCGTACCCGGCGCACCGGTCCGTCGAGGTCGGCGACCAGCTTGCGGGCCTGCCGGCGCAGCCCGTCCAGCACCTGCTCGGGTCCGGCGTCGGCCATCACGCCACCTCCGCGTGGCCGTCGCCCGCCGGGACCACCGCGGAGCGGGCCGCGCCGAAGCGCCGGAAGCGCTGCCGACGGCGGCGGA
>NZ_CADEAU010000747.1 GCF_902825405.1 Micromonospora maritima
CGCGCTCGCCGCCGACCTCACCGGGCAGGAGCAGGTCGCCGACAGCCACGCCGCCCGGGTCGACGTGGCGGCGCTGGAGGCGGTCCGGTCGGCCGGGCGGCTGTTCACCGCCGGTCCGACGCTGCCGCTCGCGATGATCATCGGCCAGGTCCGGGCCACCGCCATCGACCTGCTGCGCGGGGTGGGCGTGGACGACGACGCCACCGTGCTCAGCCGGGTCGACGCGGCGGTCGGCGGGCCGGAGCGCTGAGCGCCGGTCAGGCGCTCTCCCGGGCCACCAGCGTGGACGCGAAGGCGGTCGCCGGGGCCACCGACGCCCGGGTCAGCACGGCGGTGGCCGCGGCGGCGGCGATCCGGTCCACCGGATGGGTCGCGGTGGTCAGCGGCGGGCTGCTCACCGCGGCGTACGGCAGGTCGTCGAAACCGGCGACCGCGACGTCGTGCGGCACCCGCAGGCCCCGCCCGCGCAACGCCGCGATCACCCCGAACGCGGTGGCGTCGCTGGCGGCGTAGACCGCGTCCAGCTCCGGCCACCGGCGCAGCGCCTCCAGCGCCGCCCGCCCGCCCCGGGCCGTGGTGAAGTCGCCGGTCACCACCCGCTCCGGCAATCCCGCCGCGCGCATCAACCCCCGGTACGCGGTGACCGAACGCTCCGCGCAGACCAGCCAGCGCGGACCGGTGACCATGGCGATGCGGCGGCGACCGGTGGTGTAGAGGTGGCGCAGGACCGCCTCGGCCCCGGCCGCGTTGTCCACGTCGAACGAGGGCACCGTCGCCGAGCCCGTGCCGATCGAGACGACCCGGCCCTGGAGCCGGGCGGGTACCGCCGCCAACGCCGCCGGTGTCGTGTTGACCAGGACCACGCCGCAGACGCCCCGGTCGGCGCCGAGCCGGACCAGCCCCGACGGGTCGCCCAGCGGCAACCACTCCAGCGCCACCCCGACGCCGTGCGGCGCGCACACCCGCGAGGCGGCGCTCACCACCCGGTGCACGTACGGGTCGTCCAGCACCGTCCCGGCGCGGCCGATCACGGCCACCACCAGCCGTACCCCGGCGCCGCGCACCAGCGCCCGGGCCGTGACGTCCGGCACGTAGCCGAGCCGGTCGGCGGCGGCACCCACCCGGGCCCGCGCGTCGGCCGAGGTGAAGCCGTAGCCACCGAGCACCCGGGAGGCGGTGGCCCGGGACACCCCGGCGGCCCGCGCCACGTCGTCGAGGGTGGCGGGTCGAGTGGTCGGTGTGCCCATGACCGCATCATGCCCGGTCCGGGCCCTTGCGGGTAAGGGGTGGGAGCGCTTGTGGTGGTAGCGCTCTCAGGTGTGCGATGGTCGTCGGGACCATCCTCGGGAAGGGACGACCGCACCGTGAGCAGCACCCTCGACGCACCGGCCGGGCAGCGGCCACCGGTGCCCCGGCCGGTTCTGGCCGCCCGCACCGGCGTCGCCGTCGTGTTCGCCCTCAACGGGCTGGCGGTGGCGAGCTGGTTCTCGCGGGTGCCCGCGGTCCGGGAGACGCTCGGGCTCAGCCCCGGCCGGCTCGGCCTGCTGCTGCTCTGCATGTCGGTGGGTGCGCTGCTGGCCATGCCGACCGCCGGCCTGGTCACCCAGCGGCTGGGCCCGGCCCGCACGGTGGCGGTGGCGACGCTGCTTGTCGCGCTCGGCATGACGGTGGCCGGGCTCGCCACCGGGCTGGCCGGCTGGGCGCCCGGCGTCGGGCTCGGGCTGGCCGCGTTCGGATTCGGCTCCGGCCTGTGCGACGTGGCCATGAACGTCGAGGGCGCGGCGGTGGAGAAGCGGATCGGCCGCACCATCATGCCCCGGTTCCACGCCGCCTGGAGCCTCGGCTCGGTGGCCGGGGCCGGGCTCGGCGCGGGCGCCGCCCGACTCGGCGTACCCATCGGGGTGCACCTGCCGGTGCTGGCGGTGCTGATCCTCGCCGGCACCCTGCTCGGCGCCCGGGCCTTCCTCTCCGCGCCGGCCGAGGCGGCCGGC